>NZ_JBAWSW010000001.1:0-274007 GCF_037104745.1 Bacillus sp. FJAT-53060 | reverse complement strand
GTTCTATCTTAACAGGATTGATCGAACTACGACCAACATCGTAGAACGCACTGTCAAAGAATACATTTATTATTATAACAACATTCGTATTCAAACAAAACTAAACAACCAATCACCGATAAACTATCGGCAATTGGCTGTATAAAGGTGTTTTGATCCCTGTCTCAAAAACGGGGGTCAGTCCCCTTCCCTTGCGTTTTTTTTATTTGTCTATTTTTTAGGTTTATGTCCTGTAAATAGTCTATCTACTCTAGTAAGCGCATATGATGTGGTATTCAGATTCAGGGGGGATGATCAATTGACGATTACAAGGCAGGACGCATGGACACAAGATGAAGATTTACTGTTAGCAGAAGTCGTCTTAAGGCATATTCGAGATGGCGGGACCCAGCTTTCCGCATTTGAGGAGGTCGGGAAAGCACTGTCGAGAACAGCTGCAGCATGTGGATTCAGGTGGAATTCTTACGTCCGAAAACAGTATCAAGCAGGAATTGAGCTGGCGAAAAAGCAGCGGAAAGAATTGCGTAAAAAGATCGGTATCCATTCCTCAGGTTTACCACAGCAGGCGTTAACAATAGAGGAGAAGACATCTTCAGATCAAGCTGAATTGACCCTTCGAGAAGTGATTCAGTTTTTAGAGCAGCTTGAGAAAGAACCGTCTGGTCCAGCTTATTTATGCGAGGAGCTAAAGGATGCACACCATCAATTAAAGTTGCTCACAGAAGAAAATGAACACTTGAAGCGTCAATTGAAAATGACAGAAGAAGATTACCGGGCACTCATTGGTATTGTTGAAAGAGTCAAACAGAATATCAGCTTAAAAGACTATGCAAAATAAGAAAACGCCCCTCGCAGATGAAAGGAGGGGCGTTTTTTGTCATCAACCGTTAAGCTGACTCTCCTGTTTTCTTTTGGATATGCGCAGGCTCCCAAATGAGTGGATTTTCACCTTTATCGCGTTCCATATCATATTTCACCGCTTCAAAGCCCATTTTATCCCAAAAACCAGCAGATTTGACGCGTGGATTTGTACGAATTGGCAGTCCGAAAGATTTTGCGAATTCAACAAGTGCTTCTCCATATCCTTTACGCTGATACCCAGGGAGCACTTCTAGCTTCCACAGCTCTAAATAATCATGATTATGGTCAAAATACGTAGTCGTCGAGCCATCAACTTGATATAAGCTCATACGTGCCACAAGCTTATCTCCAAAGTAAATCCCGTAAAATGGAGAATTGCTGTCATTTTCAATCATATTACTTTCAAGGTCTTCAAGCATTGAAAGTTCTTGAATGCCATATTCCTTAAATTGTTTAAATTCCTCTAATGTTTTGTAATTAATTAGAAGACGCTTTACTTGTGTCATGTGATCTTCCCCCTTACACACAATAATGTCGACAGTGATGTCGTTGAAGGCGTTTTCACCCCATCCGCCTAAAAAAGTTTTTACACTTATTATTATAGTTTTTAAATTAAAAAAATTCAATCATGCTGCGCTTTCTGCTTTTTGCATCATGACATATAACTGGTAAAATAGTTGATATGATGAAGTAAACAGAAAAAGGGAAGTGCGGCAGTTGAAAATTGGAATCATTGGCGGGGGTGCGATTGGTCTGCTTTGTGCCAGTTATTTATCACAGCACCATGACATCACCCTATTTACAAGAAGAAAAGAACAGGCAGAAGAAATTCGAGCGTCAGGAATTGAACGAACGGTGAGAGGAGAAACGTTTCGAGCAATAGTCGATGCACAGACAGGGGTAACAGGAATATTTGATTTACTCATTGTGACGGTGAAATATCATCAACTGCAAGATGTATTGGGTGAACTATCGACATTACCTCGTCAGCGGATTTTATTTTTACAGAACGGGATGGCCCATCTATTAGACTTAAAGAATTGGGAAGTGGCCCATCAATTATATATAGGGGTGGTAGAGCATGGCGCGATGAAGATGTCAGATCATGCAGTTAACCATACAGGCATTGGTGTAATTAAATGGGGGGCATTTCATCATGAGGCAACAGCAGATATTAGTGATGAATTGAATGAAGTATCAACTCACTTTCAAATGGTCTACACAGCTAAATGGAAAAAGGTGCTGGAGGAAAAACTGCTTGTCAATGTCTGTATAAATCCACTGACGGCTTTATTGCATGTGAAAAATGGGGAGCTGATCTCAAATCCATCATATGAATACATGATGCGATGTGCATTTGATGAGGCGGTTTCTATTCTAGATAGTACTGAGAAAGATCGGCTCTGGGCCCATGTAATCTCTATATGTGATAAAACGGCTGCCAATCATTCATCGATGGTTCAAGATGTCGTGAAAGGACGCCAAACGGAAAGAAAAGCCATCGTTGGCTATCTTTTGGAAAAGGCTCAAGCTCAAGGGATTCATGCCCCGCATCTTACTTTCTTCAATAGAATCTTGGAAGTATTGGAAAAAAAGCAAACAAAATCTTTTGAGTGAGCTCATTTACATGCTATACTTTTTTCGGGAAACTAACTATTTATTGAAGAAAGGAAGTTCTAAACATGCAATTGACTGAACTTTCCATCCGAAGTCAGAATTTATTCATACGTGATTATATAGAAGAAAAAAAAGAGATGACGGCTTTTTTTGATTATAATATACATTCTGAGCATACATGGAAAAAGAGATACGACGATCTCATGGAAAGGAGCTTCCCTCGTGAGGCTTTAGCCGATTATATGAGTGCATATCATGCAAAGTTTGAATCGGCAGCTATGAGGTATAACATTGAAAAGATTCGTGATGAACGGAGTGTCATGGTGGTTGGAGGGCAGCAGGCAGGCCTATTAACAGGGCCGCTTTATACCATACATAAAATCATTTCGATAATTAAGTTTGCAAAAGAAAAAGAGTCAGAGCTTGGAGTTCCTGTGATTCCGGTCTTTTGGGTAGCTGGGGAAGATCATGACGTAGACGAAATAAATGCTGTGTATACGTCTGGCGAAAAAGGTCCAGTCAAACAAAAGCTGCCCTTACATAGCGTAAAAAAAACTGCTGCGAAAAGAACACCGCTGGATCAAGAGAAAACAGAGAAATGGCTTCGTGATGTATTTTCAACCTATGAGGAATCTGCTTACACAAATGACTTGCTTGATCAACTTCTTCGATGTTTACGCAAATCAGAAACGTTTACTGATTTCTTTGAATGGATTGTTTCCGAGCTTTTTGAAGAAGATGGGCTGCTGCTATTTAATTCAGGAGACTTAGGGGTCAAACCACTTGAGCGTATGTTATTCAAGCACATTGTACAGACAAATGATGCGATCACAACTCGCTTACATGAAACGCAGGCTGCCATGAAGAAAGCGGGGTATCATCCAATTATTGAAGCTGGTGACCACCAGGCAAACCTGTTTTACGAATATGATGAGGAGCGTTTCCTGATTGAAAAAGAGCAGCAACAGTTTTCTGTATCAGAAGTGGGTCTTACTTGGACAAAGGAAGAGCTTTTGCAGGAAGTCGAGGAGCACCCAGAGCGGTTTAGCAACAATGTGGTGACGCGCCCATTGATGCAGGAAACTCTCCTCCCAACACTAGCTTTTATGGCAGGTCACGGTGAAGTGAACTATTGGGGAGAGCTAAAAGGAATCGTTGAGCACTTTGAGTTAAAGATGGCACCTGTTCTTCCAAGACTTCATGTGACCATTCTTGAAAGGCACATTGACAAGAAACTGCCGATGAGAGAGCTGTCGGTAGAAGAAGTGCTGACAAATGGAGTGAAAGAAAAGAAGGACGCGCACTTTCAGCAAAGTCTTCCAGACAGCTTCGTTCAATCGGTTTATCATGCGAAACGTGAATTAGCGATTGTTCATGAGGCGATGAGACAAGAAGCGTTAGAGATTGAACCGAGCTTTGAGCAGATGCTGGATAAAAATGCCCAATTTATTGAAGACCAACTTCAATTTGTCTATCATAAGGTCGCTCAGCGTGTTGAAGAGAAGGAAGGATATATCCTTCGCGACTTTGAACGGATTGAAAATAGTTTAAAACCTCTTGACGCACCACAAGAAAGAATTTGGAATATCATGTATTTTTTAAACAAATATGGTCCAGAATTCTTCAAAACATTCAAAAATCTGCCATTTTCATTTCGAAACAAGCAACAAATTGTCAAACTTTGAAATAAAGTTTTAATGAACCCTGAATAGTTCAGGGTTTTTTTTTATGTAGAAACAGTGTAAAATAAGTTTTGTGGAGAGAAGTGGTGGATAGTGGAGAGTAAGGGTGAGAAAGTGGGGCTCTGAATCATGTTCATGGGTGAATACCAACATACGATTGATATAAAAGGGCGCATGATCATCCCTGCTAAATTTAGAGATGGTCTCGGAGAACAGTTTGTGCTGACGAGAGGGCTTGATCAATGTTTATTTGGCTACCCTATGAGTGAGTGGAAACTAATCGAAGAGAAGCTCAAAGCACTTCCGCTAACGAAAAAAGATGCACGTGCGTTTACCCGGTTTTTCTTCTCTGGCGCAGTCGAATGCGAGCTGGACAAGCAGGGACGCATAAATATCGCATCAAACCTACTCCAATATGCAAAACTCGAAAAAGAATGTGTGGTCATCGGCGTTTCAAATCGAATTGAGTTGTGGAGTAAGTCGATCTGGGAACAATATACAGAAGAGCAAGAAGATTCATTTGCTGAAATTGCTGAAAACATGATTGGATTTGATATATAATAATCCCTTGTGCAGCAAGCTTTCTACACATTCATTTTTATTTGAAAAAGGTGGGACCATAACATCATGTTTCAACATGAGACAGTATTATTAAAAGAAACAGTTGACGGTTTAAATGTCAAAGAAGACGGTACTTATGTGGACTGCACGCTAGGTGGCGCAGGTCATAGCTCATACTTACTATCTCAATTATCAGAAAAAGGTACATTTATTGGATTTGACCAAGACGACGCTGCACTGGATCATGCACGAAAGAAGCTCGCGGATGCAAAAGCGAACATTCTTTTCATAAAAAGCAACTTCCTATATTTAAAAGAACGCCTGAATGAACAAGGCATAACAAGCGTAGACGGTGTGATTTTTGATCTTGGGGTTTCATCTCCTCAGCTCGACACCCCAGAGAGAGGTTTTAGTTATCATCATGATGCACCTCTTGACATGCGAATGGATCAATCAGCTGCATTGTCAGCTAAACAAGTGGTGAATGAATGGCCATTTGAAGATCTAATTCGGATTTTCTACAAATATGGGGAAGAAAAATTCAGCAAGCAAATCGCACGCAAAATTGAAGAAGCTAGAAAAAAAGCGCTAATTGAAACAACTGGTCAACTTGTAGACATTATCAAAGAAGGAATTCCTGCACCTGCAAGACGAACTGGCGGACATCCAGCGAAAAGGGTGTTTCAAGCGATCCGAATTGCCGTAAATGACGAATTGAAAGTATTTGAAGAAGCACTAGAACAAGCAGTAGAGTTACTCAATCCGAAGGGGAGAATTTCTGTCATTACATTCCATTCACTTGAAGATCGGATATGTAAAAGTACATTTAAAGAGATGTCTTCTCTTCCAGAACTTCCGCACGGACTACCAGTGATTCCAGAAGGACTTGAACCAAAACTGAAGCTGATCACAAGAAAACCGATCGTCGCATCAGAACAAGAGCTGGAACATAACAACCGTGCCCGTTCAGCGAAGCTCCGAATTGCAGAAAAAAAGTAAACGACACCATAGATGATAATAAAAAGGAGGTTTCTTATGAGTAATTTGGCTTACCAAAGAGAAGTAAAGCAATATCAAACAGAGCAGCAAGGCCAATCGGTTGTCATTAGAAGAAGAGGTCCTATTACTCTTGGTGAAAAAATCTTATTTGTCATGTTTGTCATGGCTCTTATGTGCAGCTCCATTCTCATCATTTCTAAAGCCTTTGCTGTCTATCACACAAATATCGAAGTGCAGAAATTAGAACAGCAAGTGTCATTAGAATCGAAAAAGATTACAGAGCTACAAAAGGAAAAAGACCTGCTGAGTGAACCAGAGAGAATTATTGAAGCCGCTAAAAAAGCAGGCTTAAGCATATCGAAAGATGTTAAGAAGGTCGATTAACATGGCGATGCCCAAAAAGAATAAAATGATGAACAGAGGCGCGGCAATTGCGAGTATTTGCTTCGCCCTGTTTTTCTTTATCATCCTTGCACGTTTTATTTATATTCAGATTACTGGAACGGTTGATGGACAAGTGTTAGCCGCAAAGGCAAATGAACAATATCAATCGAAGAAAACACTTGAAGCCAAAAGAGGATCAATATTAGACCGAAATGGAAAAGTAATTGCAGAGGATACATCTGTTTATAAGCTCATTGCGATCATGAGCAAGAAAATGACGGTGGATCCAAAGCATCCGATGCATGTCGTCGACAAAGAAAAGACAGCAAAAGAGCTGTCAAAAGTAATTGATATGAGCGAAAGTGAAATTTTAAAGCGTCTGAATACAAAGGATGCGTTCCAAGTCGAGTTTGGCAGAGCCGGGAAGGATATTAGTTTTTCAGCAAAGGAAAAAATTGAGAAGCTAAAGCTTCCTGGGATCGCCTTTGAAAAAGATACAAAGCGGTATTATCCAAACGGCATGTTTGCTTCTAACTTAATCGGTTATGCTAGATTAGATGAAGCAACCAAGGACATGTCAGGTGCGATGGGTCTTGAAAAGGCGCTGAATAAATATTTAAAAGAAAAAGACGGCTATGTTACGTATAATAGTGACAGAAGCGGTTGGGCTCTTCCAAATAGCAAAGAAGACATTGTCGCCCCGAAGGATGGGAAAAACGTCACGTTAACGATCGATCAAAAAATTCAGGCGTTTCTTGAAGAAAGTATGACGCAGGTCGCTAAAAAATATAAGCCGAAGAAAATCATTGCAACAGTCGTTGATCCGAAAACTGGAAAAGTTCTCGCTATGGGACAGCGGCCAAGTTTTAATTTAAATGAACTCGACATTACGAATTATAACAATGATGTCATTTCATATGCGTTTGAGCCTGGTTCAACGATGAAAATCTTTACACTCGCTGCAGCGATCCAAGAAGGGGTATACCAAGGAAGTGACAATTATCAATCTGGTACTTATAGAGTAGGCGGCGACCTTGTAAGAGACCACAACAACGGAAATGGCTGGGGGGAAATTGATTTTCATGAAGGTGTTCTTCGTTCGTCAAACGTGGCCTTTGCGAAGCTGGCAAAGGAAAAGTTAGGCTTCACGCGATACGAACAATACTTGCAAAAATTCCATTTTCATGACAAAACGGGAATAGACTTGCCGAACGAAGCGTCTAGTAAAATCAATTACAGATATGAATATGACAAAGCATCGACTGCTTATGGTCAAGCGTCCGCCATTACACCAATTCAACAAATTAAAGCAGCTACAGCTATTGCAAACGGCGGAACGATGATGAAGCCATATGTAATCGACCATATTACAGACCCGAACACAAATAAAACGATCTTGCAGCACGAACCAACAGTGGCTGGAAAACCGATTTCTTCTGATACAGCCATGCAAGTTCGTGACATTTTAGGTGAGGTTGTTTCATCGAAAATTGGTACAGGTCAGCCGTATCAAATCAAAGGCTTTGACGTCGCTGGAAAAACAGGAACAGGACAAATTGGCGGGGCCGGCGGTTACCTCCAAGGCAGAAACGATTACGTTTTTTCGTTTATGGGTATGGCGCCAAAGGATGATCCGAAGCTACTTGTTTATGTGGCCGTACAACAGCCTCAGTTATCTGAAACACAAACAGGCTCTGCCCCAGTTTCGGAAATCTTTAACCCTGTTATGAAAAATAGTCTGCTCTATTTAAATATCGCACCAACGAAAACAGGCGATAAAACATCAGGCGAACAAAAGGTAAAACAAGAAACAATGCCTTCATTCCTAGATTTAGAAGTGAAGCAGGCAGAAACCGAAGCCAAAAATAAAAACTTAACTCCTGTTGTCATTGGCGATGGTCTATCCATTAAACGCCAGTGGCCGAGTGCAGGCTCTGAATTCTCTGAAAGCCAGAAAGTCTTTTTGAAAACAGCAGGAAAAACCATTAAGATGCCTGATATGACGGGCTGGTCCAGAAGGGAAGTACTTCAATATGCGTCCATTTCCGGTGTGCATATAGAAACAAATGGTCAAGGATATGCTGTCAAACAAAGTGTGAAAAGTGGAGCAAAGATTTCAGATAAAGTCGTCACTGTGACTTTTAAAAGCCCAAATTAAATGCAAAACCTAGCAAATCGTTGCTAGGTTTTTTCTTTTGTTGTGTAGGGAGACACTTAGACCGTTCTATAAAAGGACGGGCCTGCATATCATGGAAACAAGCCATATGTAAGGAGTGAACCGGGCGTGCGAGTGTCAAGTGTAACAGTGAGAAAACGATTGCTTTTCGTGCTGCTGTTTGGGGTGATCATTTTTTTTATTATAGATACTAGATTAGGTTATGTACAGTTTATTATGGGCGAAAAGCTGACAAGCTTAGCAAAAGATTCATGGAGCCGTAACCTCCCATTTGAACCCGAACGAGGGGATATTTTGGACCGGAATGGGGTAGAGCTTGCAACGAACAAAAGTGCTCCATCCATTTTGGCTGTGCCTCGCCAAATTAAAGACCCAGCAGAAACAAGCAAGAAACTAGCGGCCGTGCTTAATATGTCTGAGGAGAAAGCGTACAAGCACGTTACCAAGAAAACATCAATAGAGCGAATTTCTCCAGAGGGTAGAAAAGTATCTCATGAAAAAGCCAAAGAAGTGAGAAAGCTTGATTTAGATGGGATTTATGTAGCAGAAGACAGTATCAGACATTATCCATTTGGAAGCTTCTTATCACATGTATTAGGTTTTGCTGGAATTGATAATCAAGGCTTACTTGGACTGGAAGCTTACTATGATGATGACCTAAAAGGTGAAAAAGGATCTGTGAAATTCTATTCTGATGCAAAAGGACAAAAAATGCCAGATGAAGCAGATGATTATACACCGCCTAAAGATGGTCTTGATATGAAATTAACGGTCGATTCTAAAGTACAAACCATCATTGAACGAGAATTAGACAATGCACAGGCAAAATATAATCCAGATGGCATGATCGCCATTGCAATGAACCCGAAAAATGGTGAAGTGCTAGGAATGTCAAGCAGACCTGATTTTGATCCAGCTGACTATCAATCAGTTGATCCGAAAGTGTTTAACCGGAATTTACCGGTTTGGAGCACATATGAGCCGGGATCGACGTTTAAAATCATTACACTCGCAGCAGCATTAGAAGAAAATAAAGTAAATTTAAAACGCGACCATTTTTTTGACAGCGGATCTGTGACAGTGGATGGAGCAAGACTCAGATGCTGGAAAAAAGGCGGGCATGGATCACAGTCATTTTTAGAAGTGGTTCAAAACTCCTGTAACCCAGGATTTGTAGAGTTAGGTGAGCGTCTTGGAAAAGATAAATTATTTTCCTATATTAAAAATTTTGGCTTTGGACAAAAAACTGGAATCGACCTTCAAGGAGAAGGGAGAGGTATTTTGTTCCCTCTTGATCGTGTAGGTCCTGTAGAGCAGGCAACAACTGCCTTTGGTCAAGGTGTATCCGTAACACCGATTCAGCAAGTAGCCGCAGTGGCTGCAGCGGTAAATGGTGGAACGCTTTACACACCTTATATTGCAAAAGAATGGATGGATCCGACCACAAAAGAGGTAGTGAAAAAGCAATCACCTATTGCTAAGAAGAAAGTGATTTCAAATGAGACCTCAAAAGAAATCAGATATGCACTTGAAAGTGTAGTAGCTCAAGGTACTGGGCGAAATGCATTTGTTGAAGGGTATCGGGTTGGTGGGAAAACCGGAACAGCACAGAAGGTAAAAGACGGTAAGTATATGGAAAATAACCACATTGTGTCATTTATCGGATTTGCCCCTGCTGATGATCCGAGCATCGTTGTATATGTAGCCGTTGATAACCCAAAGGGCACGATCCAATTTGGTGGTACAGTAACAGCACCAATCGTCGGCCATATTATGCGCGATAGCCTGCCTGAGATGGGTGTAAAAAAAAGAACAGGACAAATTGAAAAGAAGTACCAGTGGCTGGACACAAAAACCATTGAGATACCGAATCTTGTAGGGGGATCTGTTTCTGACCTTGAATCACTCCTCATTAACTTAAAGATCGATGCGTCAGGAACTGGCAGTAAAGTTGTGAAGCAATCGCCTGCTGCCGGTACAAAAGTAAAAGAAGGCTCCACGATCAGACTATACTTAAACGACGAATAATAAAGAATGAACAGAGGGTAGCCGCACTCATTCGGCTACCTCTTTCTGTTGAAAGGGATGGACAGTTTTAAAAAATGAGCATAAAGTGTGTTTTTTCCAAGAGAAACTTAAGGAATTCGCTGGATGTATCCTTTTTTTTACGATAAAATATAGACTGTGTGTTTTTTTCACAAGACATGCACGTGAACGAATTTGAGAGGTTTGATATGAAATGAAATTACAGGAACTCCTTACATACTTTAAAAATGAAAACAACGAATCAATAAACGAAAATCCCGATATCACTTCCATTGAAATGGATTCAAGAGAGGTAAAAAAAGGGAGCCTTTTTGTCTGTATAAAAGGCTATACAGTAGATGGACATGATTACGCTGAAAAAGCGGTGAAAAGCGGAGCTGCTGCTATTGTAGCAGAACACCCTCTTAATATAACAGATGTACCAGTCATTATTGTGAAACACTCTCAAAGAGCACTTGCAAGAATAGCTGATGCGTTTTACAGGCAGCCATCGCATAAACTAAATCTAATAGGTATCACTGGAACAAACGGGAAAACCTCAACAACACACATGATAGAGCAAATGATGAGAAAAGCCGATAAGAAAACAGGCTTAATTGGTACGATGTATATGAAGGTGAACGATGAAATCCTTGAAGTCAAAAATACAACACCAGAGAGTGTCACCCTTCAAAAAACCTTTAAACAGATGCTTGATCGAGATGTAGACACAGCTATTATGGAAGTATCATCACATGCATTGCATCTTGGCCGGGTTCATGGATGTGATTATGATATTGCCGTTTTCACAAATCTTACGCAAGATCATCTAGACTACCACAATACAATGGAAGAATACAAACACGCGAAAAGCTTGCTATTCTCCCAGCTAGGAAGTGCCTTTCAGCATGATAAGCCAAAGCATGCCATTTTAAATGCCGATGATGAAGCTTCAAGTTATTTTGAGAAAGTCACAGGTGCTGAAATCATGACTTATGGCTTAGAGCAAGAAGCAGATGTGATGGCAAAGAATATTCAAATTAAGCCAAAGGGAACACAATTTGATTTGATCACACCAATTGGCACAAAAAATGTGACAGTTGCCCTCATTGGGAAGTTCAATGTGTATAATATCCTGGCTTGTGTATCAGTAGGCATTGTATCCGGCTTATCATTTAATATGATCGTCAGTGCAATTGAAGAACTGGAGGGAATCAAAGGAAGATTTGAACTTGTGAACTGTGATCAAGACTTCCCTGTCATCATTGACTATGCGCACACACCTGACAGCTTAGAAAATGTACTCACAACGTGTAGAGAATTAACAGAAGGTAGAATTTTCTGCGTGATAGGATGCGGTGGGGACCGTGATAAAACAAAGCGCCCACAAATGGCCCAAATCGCTGTGAAATATGCAGATGAGCCCGTATTTACATCAGACAACCCAAGAAGTGAAGATCCAACAGCTATTCTAAAAGACATGGAAAATGGAGTGCCAGAAGCATATTATCATAGCATTGTGAATCGTAAACAAGCGATCTTTTTTGCGATTGCCAATGCCAACAAAGGCGATACAGTCTTAATAGCGGGAAAAGGCCACGAGACGTACCAAATTATTGGCGATCAAGTCTACGACTTTGATGATGCAAAGGTTGCAGTGGACGCTATTTTAGATCTAAACAAATCTTAAAATGATGAAAAGAGTGTAATGTAATGGAGCATTTTGTACAAAAACAACATATGAAAGACACGAATGAATATCATAAAAATGAATGCTATTTTCTGATGGAAAACGGCTTTGGAAATTCGGAAGGAGTAAAGAACGATGCTTGAACAGGTAATATTGTTTACAATTATAATGGGATTTTTAATCAGTGTTCTTTTATCCCCGATTTTTATTCCGTTTTTAAGAAGGCTTAAATTTGGCCAGAGTATTAGAGAAGAAGGCCCACAGTCTCACCAAAAGAAATCAGGTACCCCAACAATGGGTGGAATTATGATTATCTTTTCTATCACGATTACAACGATTGTGATGATCAACAAATTCTCTGAAATTAGTCCAGAAATGTTTTTACTTCTATTTGTCACACTTGGCTATGGTTTATTAGGATTTTTAGATGATTATATTAAAGTAGCGATGAAGCGGAATCTTGGATTAACGTCAAAACAGAAATTGGTCGGTCAAATTGTGATTGCCGTGGTATTTTATGCAGTCTTCCATTATTATCAGTTTGCAACTACGATACGCATTCTAGGCACGGATGTGAGCTTTGATTTAGGATGGGCTTACTTTATCCTCGTTATTTTCATGCTTGTCGGTGGTTCTAATGCGGTGAACTTAACGGATGGACTTGATGGTCTATTATCTGGAACAGCTGCTATTGCTTTCGGAGCTTTTGCAATACTGGCTTGGAATCAATCTCAATATGATGTGGCAATCTTTTCTGTCGCTGTCGCTGGAGCCGTCCTTGGTTTCCTTGTCTTTAATGCGCACCCTGCAAAAGTATTTATGGGTGATACAGGATCCCTGGCTTTAGGCGGTGCCATTGTAGCGATTTCGATCTTAACGAAACTTGAAATTTTACTCGTCATTATTGGAGGAGTATTTGTTGTTGAAACGTTATCCGTTATTCTTCAAGTCATCTCCTTTAAAACAACTGGAAAAAGAATCTTTAAGATGAGCCCGCTTCACCATCACTATGAGTTAGTTGGCTGGTCTGAGTGGAGAGTGGTTGTCACCTTCTGGACAGCTGGTTTATTGCTTGCTGTTTTAGGAATTTACATCGAGGTGTGGTTATAATTGAATAAGATGCAAATGTTAAAAAACGAACATGTACTAGTACTAGGTCTTGCAAAAAGCGGATATGCGGCAGCCTCAATTCTTCACGAATACGGAGTAAATGTAACGGTAAATGATCAAAAATCGTTTGAAGAAAATGAGCCTGCTCAGCTACTTTCTGAAAAGGGGATTGATGTCATTTGTGGCTCTCATCCTCTTCGTATGTTCGATGATAAAGAAATTACGGTTTTAATTAAAAACCCTGGAATTCCTTATGAGAATGTGATGGTCCAAGAGGCGATTCGCCGCCAAATTCCAGTTTGGACTGAAATAGAATTAGCTTATTATTTGACCTCATCTCCTTTTATTGGAATAACCGGATCGAATGGAAAAACCACTACCACCACATTGATTTATGAAATGCTCAAAAAAGATAGTCAAAAAACGCTAGTAGCAGGTAATATTGGAACGGTTGCAAGTGAAGTCGCTGCAAATGCAGAAGGTGATGAATGGATCGTTACTGAGCTCTCTTCCTTTCAATTAATGGGAACAGTTGAATTCAGACCCAAAATCAGCTTAATATTAAATATTTTTGACGCACATTTAGACTATCACCACACTCGTGAAGAATACGAAAAAGCAAAGCAGAAAGTGTACGCACATCAACATGAAAGTGACATAGCTGTAATAAATTTAGATGATCCATCTGTCGTCAAATTAGCAGAAGGATCAAAAGCGAAAAAAATGTTTTTTTCGGTAAAAGAGCCAGTAAAATATGGAGCTTTTATAAAAGATGGTGCTATCTACTATATGAATGAACATGTCATCGACTTGAAGGATGTTGTCCTTCCTGGTGAGCATAACCTAGAAAATATTCTGGCAGCCATTTGTGTTGTGAAAAATGCAGGCTGTTCAAATGAAGCGATTGTCCACGTTCTCACAACATTTAGTGGAGTAAAGCATCGTTTGCAGTTTGTGGATACGATTCAAAGTAGAAAATTTTATAACGATAGTAAAGCGACAAATATACTTGCTACAAGTAAAGCATTATCAGCCTTCGAACAGCCGACCATTTTACTAGTGGGCGGACTAGATCGAGGCAATGAATTTGATGAATTAAAACCTTTTATGAATAATGTGAAAGGAATTATCACATTTGGTGAGACTGCACCTAAGTTTGTGAAGCTTGGTGAAGAGCTGGGAATACATCACGTAAAACATGTCGATAATGTTGAACAAGCAGTACCTGCGGCGTTTAGCATATCTGAAGAAGAAGACGTGATTTTATTGTCTCCAGCTTGTGCAAGCTGGGATCAACATAAAACATTTGAAGAACGTGGAGACATGTTTGTAAACGCCGTGCATATGCTTAAATAAGGGCTTGTCTCTCATATGACTGACAGCCCAAATGAAATTATGCTTGGGGTGTCGGTCTCTTGACGAATAAGAAAACTTCTCCGGATTTTTTGCTTGTTGTCATTACGTTACTTTTATTGACGATTGGTTTAATTATGGTGTACAGTGCAAGTGCTGTGTGGGCATCGTATAAATTTGATGATTCGTTTTATTTTGCAAAAAGACAGCTTTTGTTTGCTGGAATCGGAGTTATCGCGATGTTTTTCATTATGCGAGTCGATTATTGGACGTGGCGGACTTGGTCAAAGATATTGATTGCTTTTTGTTTTCTTCTCCTATTGCTCGTACTCATTCCTGGGATCGGTATGGAGAGAAATGGATCAAGAAGCTGGATCGGTGTCGGTGCGTTTAGTATTCAGCCCTCTGAATTTATGAAGCTTGCGATGATTGCGTTTCTTGCAAAATTCTTATCTGAAAAGCAAAAGAATATCACGTCTTTCCGTAAAGGCTTTGCGCCAGCGTTAGGCATTGTATTTTCTGCATTTGCCATCATTATGCTGCAACCAGATTTGGGTACAGGAACGGTAATGGTTGGAACCTGTATTATTATGATATTTGTTTCAGGTGCGAGAATTGCTCACTTTATCTTTCTCGGTCTTTTAGGGCTTAGCGGATTTACTGCACTTGTTTTATCAGCACCCTATCGAATAAAACGAATCACTTCTTATTTAAATCCTTGGGAGGATCCACTAGGCAGCGGGTTTCAAATTATCCAATCCTTATACGCTGTTGGTCCAGGCGGTTTGTTTGGAATGGGTCTTGGTCAAAGTAGACAAAAATTCTTCTATTTGCCTGAGCCTCAAACGGACTTTATCTTTGCGATATTGTCTGAAGAACTCGGCTTTATAGGCGGATCGCTCATTTTGTTACTCTTTAGTGTTCTGTTATGGAGAGGCATACGAATAGCACTTGGAGCACCAGACTTATACGGAAGTTTCTTAGCAGTAGGCATCATTTCAATGGTTGCTATTCAAGTAATGATTAATATCGCAGTTGTCACTGGTCTTATCCCTGTGACAGGTATCACGCTCCCATTCTTAAGTTATGGAGGCTCATCACTGACATTAATGCTGATGGCCATTGGCGTGCTTTTGAATGTAAGCAGGTACGCTAGATACTAATGTGCTGCTAGTTCATCAAACCATATAGACTTTTATTTTGCAAAAGTATAAAAAAATGATTTGAAGAGTGAAAATGGCAGTTTCTGTTTCGAAAACATGATGTTTGACTCTTCTTTACAGGTTTTGACGGAGCCCTGTTGTTTAAAACAGGGTTTATACTTTGTTCAGAGCAAAAAAAAATTGAGGGGAAATGGTATAATGCGTATAGTTATTAGTGGAGGCGGAACAGGCGGACATATTTATCCGGCGCTAGCTTTTATTAAAGAAGTGAAAAGACTGCATCCTGATGTGGAATTTTTATATATTGGTACTGAGAATGGGCTTGAAAAGAAAATTGTAGAAAGAGAAAATATACCTTTTAAGTCAATTGAAATTTCAGGTTTTAAAAGAAAGCTTTCCTTTGATAATGTAAAAACGGTGATGAGATTCCTAAAGGGAGTTCAAAAAAGCAAAGCTTATTTAAAAGAGTTTAAGCCAGATGCTGTCATTGGAACAGGAGGCTATGTATGTGGTCCTGTCGTTTATGCGGCTTCTAAGCTGAAAATACCGACCATTATTCACGAACAAAATAGCCTGCCTGGTATCACCAATAAGTTTCTGGCGAGATATGTTAATAAGGTAGCCATCTGCTTTGAAGAAGCAAAGGAACATTTTCCTTCTGAAAAGGTTGTTTTTACGGGAAACCCAAGAGCCTCTGAAGTCGTCTCTATTAAAGAGGGGAAATCCCTTAAAGAGTTCGGGCTGGATGAGAAGAAAAAAACGGTTCTCATTTTTGGCGGGAGCAGAGGTGCAGCTCCAATCAATCAAGCAGTGATTGACATGCAAGATGAATTAAAGGCAAAGAACTACCAGCTTTTATATATTACAGGTGAGGTTCATTATGAAAAAGTGCTGAACGAATTAAAAGAAAAAAGTGCAGCACCGAATATGATCACAAAGCCTTTCTTGCATCAAATGCCGGAGTATTTAAAATCAATTGATGTCATTGTTGCAAGAGCAGGAGCGACAACGATTGCTGAAGTCACAGCTCTTGGAATACCGACTATTTTCATTCCAAGTCCATACGTGACGGCAAATCATCAGGAAATCAATGCGAGATCACTTGAAAAGCATGATGCTGCTATCGTATTAAGAGAATCAGAGCTTTCAGGAAATCGATTGTTGCATGCAATTGATGAAGTTGCTGGTAATGAAGAGAAACTAAACCAAATGAGCCGTTTAACGAAAGAACTCGGAGTTCCAGATGCGGCCACACGTTTATATAATGTGTTAAAAGAAATTGTGACTAGATGAGTGAATGATAATAGGTAAAGCGGAGGGTAATATGGAGAACTTGAAGAATGAATTATTAGAAGCGCAGGTTGGTAAAGTGCTTGAAAATGAGCCGCTTGCAAATCATACGACTATGAAAATTGGTGGGCCAGCAGATCTATTGGTTATCCCAAAAGATGTTAACGCAGTCAAAACGATTATGGATCATGTAAAAAAACAGCATGCGAATTGGACGGTCATTGGGAGAGGGTCTAATTTACTTGTACTTGATAAAGGAATTCGTGGTGTGGTTTTGAAGTTAGGTGCAGGACTGGATCATTTAACTGTTCATGAAGAAGAAATTACAGTTGGCGGCGGATATTCTATTGTACGACTTGCAACTTCTCTTAGTAAGCAGGGTCTTTCAGGATTGGAATTTGCAGCCGGTATCCCGGGATCGATTGGTGGTGCTGTTTATATGAATGCAGGGGCACATGGGTCAGATATCAGTAACATTCTTGTGAAAGCTAGAATCTTATTTGAAGATGGAAGTATTGAATGGTTAACGAATGAGCAAATGAACTTTAGCTATCGAACTTCTGTACTTCAAAAAGAACGACCAGGCATTGTCCTTGAAGCAGTGTTCAAGCTCAAACAGAATGATCGCAAGAAAATTACAAAAAAAATGCAGCAAAATAAAGACTATCGCAAGGAAACACAGCCCTATAATCGACCTTGTGCAGGCAGTATTTTTCGGAATCCATTACCTGAATATGCAGGACAGCTTGTAGAAAAGGCGAATTTAAAAGGATATCAGATTGGTGGAGCAAGAATTTCTGATATGCATGGAAACTTTATTGTCAACGCTGGTGGCGCAACGGCTCAAGATGTGTTGGACTTAATTCAGTACATTCAAAACAAAATTAAAGAAGACTACAATGTGGATATGCATACAGAAGTAGAGATTATTGGTGAAGCAAATTAAAAGCTAGTTTTTATGAATGATGGCATCGCAGGCAAACAAACGGCATTCTTTCATGCCGTTTGTTTTCTAATCAAAATGAGATAAGCATTGACCCAAAGGTGTGGACAAGCAGCTTTGAATGAGGTGAAGAGTATATATGCGGCCTGATCATGAAAATGAAAAGATCGTCAATATAGAAGAGCGAATTCCTAAAATTAAAGAACAAAGAAAGCAGAAAGCGAATCGGAGACTGATTTCTTTTATTCTGTTGTTTTTTATCATGGTTTTAATCATTATTTATTTGCAAACACCTATTAGTAAAGTTTCTTCTTTAACCATTACGGGTAACGAGCATTTATCAACAAAACAGCTTGCTAATCTTTCACAAATTAAAGAAGGCGAGACAGAGTTTTGGAATTTAAATAAAGATGTAACAGCAGATCATATTAAGCAAAATCAACTAATTAAAAGTGTCACTATTAAAAAACATTTTCCTAATAAGGTCAGTATTGATGTAAAGGAATATTCAAACATTGCGTATCTTCAAAAGGGAAATCTATATTATGAGCTTCTTGAAAATGGGACAACTTTACCAGATGAAGTAACGCCAAGTCAGGCAGGACCTATTTTTGTCGATTGGGACAATAAAGAGAAATTGAAGCAAACAGTTAGATCTTTGAATAAACTGCCAGTCTCTATTCAGGAACTCATCTCAGAAGCGTATTATGTGCCAACAAGTTCAAATCAGTGGCTTGTGAAATTTTATATGAATGATGGAAACACTGTAATCGCATCAATTAAAACATTCGCCGATAAAATGAAAACCTATCCAGCCATTGTTAAAGAACTTTCCTCATCTGAGAAAGGCATTATTCATATGGAAGTAGCGACGTATTTTGAAGCTTTCAAGTCTAGAAAAAAGGAAGATGAACATTGAGAGGCAAAACAGTGATATTCTCAATTGTGATGCTTGTTCTTGGGTTTCTGATTTCTTTTTCATATCAATATACCAAGCAACATCAGGCAGATGTCAATCGAACAGAACAATGGAAAAAAGAATATTCATTGAAAAGTCAGCAGACAAAGCAAGAAAAGGAAAATCAGAAACTCGAAAAAGAACTATATAACCTTCAAACAAAGGTTCAAGCGATAGAGTCCAGTTTAAAGAATGAAAAAGAGCAGTATTTTAATGTTTTGGAAGATGTTGAAAAATATAGAATGTTTACTGGGGAAATAGGTGTAAAAGGGAAAGGAATAAAAGTATCTCTTGAAGATGCATCTTATATCCCGAGTGGAAAAAATGTAAATAATTACATTGTTCATGAGAGCCACATTTTTCATGTGATAAACGAATTGTTTATATCAGGGGCATCTGCTGTATCGATTAATGGACAAAGAATTACACACCAATCATCCATACATTGTAACGGCCCAGTTGTCACAGTTGATGGAGTTCAGCATCCAGCGCCTTTTGTCATATCTGCTATCGGTGATCCTGCTGTATTAATACCTGCTTTAAATATTGCAGGTGGGGTGGTTGATCAACTGACAAGTGATCACATTTCAATGACAATTGAAAAAAAGGATATTCGCATGAATCCTCTTTTAAGAAACAAAGATTAAAAGTGAAAAGGTGAGTGGTGTTGAGGAAAAAAAAGCCTTTACTTAGTTTGACTGCTTTGATGGTGATATTTGGCGTGATGGTCTCCATCCAATTTAACTCATTAAAAAAGCCTGAAATTCGTGATACTCGCGATGTTTGGGAATTAAGAGAGGATTTATCCGCTTCCAAAAATAAAGAATTGGATTTGTTGAAAGAGATTGATAAATATGACGAGATGCTGAAAAAGTATGGTAAGCAAGAAGATCAATCAAAAGAAGCACAACTAACAAAAACGTTAAAGGATTTAAAAGAAAAGGCTGGTTTTACAGAGGTAGTGGGGGAAGGAATTGAAGTTGAAATCACTCAGCTCTTTTCCAAGGATCTGACCGGAGAAGAAGTCAAAAATATTCCTCCTGACCTTTTCAAAAAATTAATAAACGAAGCCAATATGTTTGGGGCGAAACATATCTCTATTAATGGCCACAGAGTGATTAATACAAGTGTCATTCGAGATATTAATGGTACAACGAAAATGGATGGCTACAGCTTAGATGGAGATGTCGTCACTATTAAGATGATTAGCCAGCAGGCCGACAAATTGTATAGCCGTTTAAATGTAACAGATATTGGCGATTTGTTCGCTCAAGAAAATTTCAGCTTGAGTATTAGTCAGCCGAAGAAAAAAATTCACTTAAAAGCATATGACGGTGCAATTCAATTAAACGAATTGAAGCCTCTTGATGATGTAAAGGAGGGAAAATCTTAATGTGGCTTCCTGTACTTGGTTTAATTATAGGAGTTGCGATCGGTTTCTTAACTAATTTTACGATACCGAATGAGTATTCTAACTATCTTTCCCTTGCTGTGCTTGCTGCGCTTGATACTTTGGTTGGTGGAATTCGAGCACATCTGCAAGGGGCATACGATGAACTCGTGTTTGTATCAGGCTTCTTCTTTAATATTATACTAGCAATAAGTTTAGCTTTTCTGGGCGTCCATCTTGGTGTAGACTTGTATTTAGTCGGAATGTTTGCGTTCGGCGTTAGGTTGTTTCAAAATATAGCAGTTATTCGAAGAATTCTACTAACTAAATGGACAATTTCTAGAGAAAAAAAGAAAAAAAGTGAGTCATAAAAAAGGATATACATATGATGTAACGAATATTTTCAGTAATCCTAATAAAAAATGTTGATTTTTTAAGTTCTGTTACACACTTGTAAAAACACATTCATTGTATTGTTGTTCAGCAAATAATAGAATAGAAAGTATTGATATGTGAGGAGGTGCCATAGAATGAACAACAATGAAATTTACGTCAGCCTTGACATCGGTACATCCAATATAAAAGTCATCGTCGGAGAAATGGCGGATGATTCGCTTAACATTATAGGTGTTGGAAATGTCCCTTCAGAGGGGTTAAAAAAAGGATCGATTGTTGATATAGATGAGACAGTTCATTCTATTAGACAAGCATTTGAACAGGCTGAGAGAATGGTAGGTTTTCCTTTACAAAAGGCGATTGTTGGAATTAACGGGAACCACATTCATATTCAGAATACGAGCGGCGTGGTCGCAGTTTCTAGTGAAAACAAAGAAATACATGCTGAAGATGTAAGACGTGTCTTAGATGCTGCTCAGGTAGTATCTATTCCTCAAGAACATCTCGTAGTAGACGTCATCCCAAGGCAATTTATTGTCGACGGAAGAGATGAGATTACAGATCCCAAAAAAATGCTTGGCGTTCGACTAGAGGTGGACGGATCGTTAATTACAGGTTCTAAAACGATTCTACATAACTGGCTCCGATGTGTAGAGCGAGCTGGAATTGAAATTATGGATATTTGCCTGCAGTCACTCGCATCGGGCTCAGCAGCATTATCGAAAGATGAAAAAAATCTAGGGGTAGCTCTTGTCGATATTGGCGGCGGATCTACAACGATTTCAGTATTTGAAAACGGGCATCTCTATTCTACTCACAGTATCCCCTTGGGCGGAGAGAACATTACAAAAGATTTGTCTATAGGATTGAGAACTTCAACGGAAGAAGCTGAACGAATCAAAAAACAATTTGGACATGCGTTCTATGATGAGGCATCGTCTGAGGAAACATTTGAAGTTTCCGTCATTGGTACCGACCAAAAACAGACGTATACACAACTTGAAGCGGTCAATATCATTGAGGCACGGTTGGAAGAAATCCTGTTGTTTGTGGCAGAAGAGTTAAGAAATATGGGTGTCCATGATTTGCCTGGCGGTTTTGTTCTAACAGGTGGACAGGCGGCCATACCTGGTATCCTTTCACTTTCACAAACGGTCTTACAAAACAATGTAAGAATTGCAAGTCCTAATTATATTGGGGTGAGAGAGCCTCAATATATGACAGGAGTGGGTCTGATCCATTTTGCTTATCGCAATGCAAAAATTCAGGGCAGACAGGTTGGATTCCAAATGCCGGATGAGGCATTTTATGAAGTAGGCACATCTATGGAGCCGGTTTCTTCTACACCACAAATAAAAGAAGCGCAGCCAAGACCGAAAGTAAAACAAAAAGCACAACAAGAGACAAATAAAAAACAGGGCAAAATGAAAAAACTATTTAATATGTTCTGGGAATAGAATTAGATTTTTGACGGATTAGGAGGATTCAGCATGTTGGAGTTTGAAACAAATATAGACGGCCTAGCATCAATCAAAGTAATCGGAGTAGGTGGAGGCGGAAATAACGCTGTCAACCGAATGATCGAAAATGACGTACAGGGTGTCGATTTTATTGCAGTGAATACAGATGCACAGGCATTAAACTTATCAAAAGCAGAAACGAAAATGCAAATCGGTGCTAAGCTGACAAGAGGGCTTGGAGCAGGTGCGAATCCTGAGGTCGGTAAAAAGGCTGCTGAGGAAAGCAAGGAACAAATTGAAGAAGTATTAAAAGGAGCTGACATGGTTTTTGTTACAGCTGGTATGGGCGGTGGAACTGGTACCGGTGCTGCACCTGTTATTGCAAAAATCGCAAAAGATTCAGGGGCTTTGACAGTTGGAGTAGTCACTCGCCCTTTCACATTTGAAGGAAGAAAGCGGCAGCTTCAAGCAGTTGAAGGAATTGCTTCTATGAAAGAAGCTGTTGATACCTTAATCGTGATTCCAAACGATCGTTTACTTGAAATCGTTGATAAAAACACACCGATGCTTGAAGCGTTCCGTGCAGCGGATAACGTGTTAAGACAAGGTGTACAAGGAATTTCTGATTTAATTGCAACACCAGGTTTGATTAACCTTGACTTTGCTGATGTGAAAACAATCATGTCCAATAAAGGTTCAGCTCTTATGGGCATTGGTGTGGCAACAGGTGAAAACCGTGCGGCTGAAGCAGCGAAAAAAGCGATTTCTTCACCACTTCTTGAAACGGCGATTGACGGAGCACAAGGCGTTATCATGAATATTACGGGTGGTACAAACCTAAGTCTTTATGAGGTACAAGAAGCAGCTGATATTGTTGCATCTGCATCTGATGAAGATGTAAACATGATTTTCGGGTCTGTCATTAATGATAACTTGAAGGATGAAATTGTGGTGACAGTAATCGCAACTGGATTTATTGAGCAAGAGCCAGAAGTGACAAAACCACAAAGAAATCCATTAGCACAAGGATTACAGCAAAATCAATCCATTCCTCAAAAGCGCGAATTCAAACGTGAGGAACATCAGCAAACATCATCTCAGCCAAGACAAAATACACAATCAACCGATGATACGCTGGATATCCCAACGTTCTTGCGTAACCGCAACAAAAGCTAATTGAGCATAGCTCATCCCCTTTCATTGGAAGGGGATTTTTTAATGTTTAAAAGTATAAAGTGGCCTGTTGTTTTTTTGATCGGAAAGTCTTAAATATGTGAGAGTCACTCAATCTATTATATGTATTTTGACTTATACATATTAATACAAAAAATCATTTTTGGATTCCTTTGCAAAAAACGACAAAATGATGAACTTTGTTTGACTACATTAAATAGAACACCATGAATCTTGTCATGAGGATTATACTCTGCTTTATCATTTGGGGATGAGGGATTTTATTAAAAGTGAAGTTTCGTAAAACCGCCGTCTATCGTTTTATGAGTGTTTTGATGATTGGTACGTTAACGATGACAAGCTTTGGGATGGTTTCAAGCAAATTCGACTTCCACCTCATTTAGGGGGAAGCCGTTTCTTCTAAGAAACAAAAGCAAAGATTTCATCTAGTTTAATGAAACAGTTTCAACAGGAAGACAAGGTCACCTTCCTAGTCAAAATGATAAAGGTGCAACGAAATAATCAAAGCCGGTAAAGATTGTCATCGATCAAACAGCACCAACTTTGACCATTGATACACTGAAAAATGGAGAAAAATCAAATAGAGAATTGCTCACTTTGGAAGGAAAAGTAGCGGACGATCATCTTGATAAAGTTAAAGTCCATGGGAAGAAGGCTACAATGAAAGATGGGAAGTATTCCGCAAGAGTGCTGTTTAAGAACGGAAGAATACGAAGTCATAGCGAAAGATGTAACAGGAAACTAACGACTAGAAAAGTTGACATCGATGTTCAATACGAGGCACCTGACATTTCTGAGCTGACCCCAAAAACAGATGTCAAGCTATCATCAGGAGAATCTGTTAAGATTCATTTAAAAGCAGGAAAAAGCTAGAGGCAACCTTTGTCATGCCCCTGACACGCGCTAGATCAAAGCTCCAAAAAACAAAAAAGCTGCCGAAGCTTGAAGTAGCAGAAGGAACATATAAAGGATACTGTACGGCACATCTACCGCAGAAGCAAAAGGCGTGCTGATTGAAGTCATTGTGCGAGATGATTATGGAAATGTCACAAGACAAAAGGCATCAGGAACAGTAAACATTAATGAGAAGTAACCATCAACAAAAGACACGACTCTTTGGAGCGTGTCTTTTTAGTACCGAACACTGCACCCAATTCTCTCACTCTCATTCCTCGACAAAAACAATAACAATCCATCAAAAGTTCTCCATCATCCCCAACAAGAATTGACAGACTTCCTTGTGATGACTGTTTTATACTGGTACAAACAAGTGCAAGTACTGCTTTTGATTCTTTGGTTCAGATGAAAGGAGCAGAAGGTGGTCATTTATTTAGACGTAATTGGGCTGTTAAACTTTTGTTTTGATCTCTTGCTTCTCTTACTCACTGCATTTATTCTCAAACGAGAAGTGAAAAAATGGCGATATATGTTAGGAGCTCTGATTGGATCGAGTATGGTTCTCTTGCTCTTTACACCATTTGCGATGTTTGCGTCACACCCTTTAGGCAAGCTACTCTTTTCTGTCTTGATCGTGATTGCAACCTTTGGTTTTCAAAGATTTCGTTCCTTTTTTCAAAACTTGTTTGTTTTTTATTTTGTCACATTTTTAATGGGAGGAGGCATGATCGGGGTTCATTCGTTTTTGCAAACAAATACAATCATTCAAGACGGACTGTTTATTTCACAAAATGATGGATTTGGTGATCCCGTTAGCTGGTTTTTCGTTTTAACTGGCTTTCCAGCCATTTGGCTGTTTTCAAAGAAAAGATTAGGAGAGGTTGGTGTGAAAAAAAGACAGTATGATGAACAAGTACTTGTGGAGATACACATTGATGGAGAGACCATTCGCTTAAATGGACTCGTTGATTCTGGCAATCGTCTGTATGATCCTATGACAAAAACACCTGTTATGATCGTTCAGCTTGATCAGCTAACGTCTATTTGCGGGGAGCCGTTTTTAGAGCTGATGAAACAGTGTCATCCTGTTGAAGTGATGCAGAAGCTTGATGATCGTTTTCCACTGCTCGATCGTTTAAGACTTGTTCCATATCGTGCCGTCGGTCATGATCACGGGTTTCTACTATGTTTAAAGCCAGATACTGTCGTCATTTATTCAAAAACGCATATCATCGAACCATCGAAGTGTTTTGTTGGGATGAGCCTCGGAGGCTTATCAGTAGATCAGGAATTTCAATCCATCATTCATCCAGATATGTTAGACGGGAAAATCATACAAGGGGTGTCGTAGTTTTTTGTGATGTCTTTTATCTTACGAGGTCAATTTGACTTTTAGAAGGGAGAAGAAGATGAAAAAATTAAAATTTAAACTCACTTACTACTGGTATAAACTTCTCATGAAGCTAGGTCTAAAGAGTGATGAAATTTATTATATTGGTGGAAGTGAAGCACTGCCGACTCCTTTATCAAAGGATGAAGAACAAGAACTGCTTGTCAAATTACCGAAGGGTGATCAAACAGCAAGGGCTATTCTTATCGAAAGAAACTTGCGATTAGTGGTCTATATTGCAAGGAAATTTGAAAACACTGGTATTAATATTGAGGATTTAATTAGTATAGGAACGATAGGACTGATCAAGGCAGTCAACACATTTAATCCGGAAAAAAAGATCAAGCTTGCGACATATGCCTCAAGGTGTATTGAAAATGAGATTTTGATGTACCTGCGCCGAAATAATAAAATCCGTTCAGAAGTATCGTTTGATGAGCCGCTCAACATTGATTGGGACGGGAATGAACTGCTTTTGTCAGATGTACTTGGAACAGATGATGATATTATCACCAGGGATATTGAAGCAAATGTAGATAAAAAATTACTAAAAAAAGCGTTAGAGCAATTAAATGACCGTGAAAAGCAGATCATGGAACTCAGGTTCGGCTTAGTTGGCGGTGAAGAAAAAACGCAAAAAGATGTCGCTGACATGCTAGGTATTTCACAGTCCTATATTTCAAGACTCGAAAAAAGAATTATTAAACGATTGCAAAAAGAATTTAATAAAATGGTCTAAAAAAAATTTTTGAAAGCTCTTTCCCTGTGCTGTCAAAGGGATCATCATTTTTTCACATGTTTCTCGTCATAGCTCGTGCATATTTTTCCATCCCAAGGAGATACTGTACTTTGTACAACAGCTCCTGTAGGGAGGGAAAAAAGTGTCCAAAAATAAAGTTGAAATCTGCGGAGTCGACACCTCCAAACTGCCTGTTCTGAAAAACGAAGAGATGAGAAAATTGTTCAGACAGCTGCAAGATGAAGGTGACGATACAGCGAGAGAAAAGCTAGTCAATGGCAATTTGCGGTTGGTCTTAAGTGTGATTCAGCGTTTTAACAACAGAGGCGAGTATGTTGATGATCTTTTCCAAGTAGGATGTATCGGATTAATGAAATCAATTGATAATTTTGATTTAAGCCACAATGTCAGATTTTCAACTTATGCGGTTCCTATGATCATAGGAGAAATACGTCGATACTTGCGTGATAACAACCCGATTCGGGTGTCTCGTTCACTTAGAGATATTGCCTACAAGGCACTCCAAGTCCGAGAGAGGCTAATTAGTGAGACAAGCAAGGAGCCGACGGCAGAAGACATTGCCAAAGTGCTAGAAGTACCTCATGAGGAAATTGTCTTTGCCCTAGATGCGATTCAAGATCCTGTTTCTTTGTTTGAACCGATCTATAATGACGGAGGAGATCCGATTTATGTGATGGATCAAATTAGTGATGAACGGAACAAAGACACACAATGGGTGGAAGAATTGGCCTTAAAAGAGGGAATGCGCAGATTAAATGATCGAGAAAAAATGATTCTTCGAAAACGCTTCTTCCAAGGCAAAACACAAATGGAAGTCGCTGAAGAAATCGGGATTTCTCAAGCACAAGTATCAAGGCTTGAAAAAGCAGCCATCAAACAAATGAATAAAAACATTTTTTAAAGCCGCCACTTGATGTGCGGCTTTTTTCATTCTTCTAGAGAACACGCCTCTAGTATTGACTCTGTTATTTTTTTCATTTAATCTGTTTCTAACAAATGTTATTTCATATATCATTTGTTAAGGAACACATAAACGGAAAGAAGGGTTATTATGACATTCCATGATGAAAAAAGGGTGCTTATTAAGGTTGCGCATATGTATTATGAAGAAGGCGCCACCCAATCTAAAATTGCAGAAGCTGTGGGGGTTAGCCGTTCGCTCATATCGAAATATTTGGCAAAAGCACGGGAAGCAGGAATCGTGGAAATCATTATTCATGATGAAGTCAATCAACAATACGGGTCGTTAGAAAGAAAAATAGAGCGAAAATATGGGCTACGAGAAGTCGTATGTGTTGAATCTCTCAGTCAAGAAGCAACAAAAAGTCGAATCGGAGCTGCGGCTGCGGGTTTTTTATTAAAAGTTATGAAGGATGGACAAGTCATCGGCTTTTCATCAGGAACAACTTTACATGAAATGGCGAAAGCGCTTACGTCTGTTCAGCACTTTCCATCCGTTACATTTGTTCCGCTTGTCGGAGGGGTTGGGAATGAAGATGTTGATATCCATGCCAATTATATTATTGCGAGATGTACAGAAGCACTCAAGTCAAAATGTGAATTTTTACATGTTCCTGTCATGCTTGATACGAAAGAAGCGAAGGAAGTATTGATTAGACAGCCATCAATAAAAAAAGTCATTGAGCTAGGAGAATCATCAAATATTGCCGTTGTCGGAATAGGCGGGGTTCCGCAGCATTCAACGATGGTGAAATCTTACATGACAAACGGCGAGGGGGATATACTCCAAATGAAGGATGTGGCCGGTGACATTTGCTACAATTTTATTGATTATAAAGGAGAAATTTATCCGCATCCATGGAACGACCAGGTGATGGGCATAAGCCCGCAAAAGCTGAAAGAAATTCCGCTTGTCATTGGTGTCGCTGGAGGAGAAGCAAAAATAGAAGCCATCCGAGCGGTATTAGAGGGTGGATTAATTCATGTATTAATTACGGATGAACGAACTGGAGATGCCTTATTAAAGTAACTACCTAATATGATAGGTAGTTTTTTAAGTCTTTAGACTCAAAAAGAATGAAAATTCCATCTATTTTAGCTTGACACAAAGTTGACACATCATATAAACTGAATTCATAACAAATGGTAAATAAAATAACAAATGTTACAATAAATCGATTTTTGTTAATTTTAATAACATTTGTTAAAAGTTTCAGATTTTTTCTAGCAATCTATTGTAAAGCATAAAAAACTGAAAGGATGATTTAGATGTCAATCTATCAACAGTTGATAGCACGAGAACGCAGTGCCGACCCGATCAAAGTAGGGATTATCGGCGCAGGCCAAATGGGATTTGGACTCATCTCACAAATTTCTAAAATTCCAGGCATGATTGTAGCAGGTGTCTGTGATATTCAGCTTGATGCAGCAGAGAAGGCAGCGAATTTTTACAAGCAGCATACAAAGCCTCATCAAATGGTTGTCACAAATGATTACAGAGAAGTGATTCAATCAGATGGCGTGGAAGTTGTTGTGGATGCAACAGGTGTTCCAGAGGTCGGAGCTAACATTTCTTTGGAAGCGCTTAATTCAAAAAAACATCTCGTTCTTTTAAATGTGGAGGTCGATATTACAATTGGTTTGGTGATGCATAAATTATTCACGAATACAGGACTTGTTTACTCTGGATCAGCTGGAGATGAACCAGCCGCAACGCTAGAATTATATGAATTTGCGAAAACAATGGGGCTTGAAGTATTAGTTGCTGGGAAAGGTAAAAACAACCCATTCTTCCCAGAAGCGAATCCAGATACGTGTAAAGTAGAGGCAGATAGTAAACATATGAGTACGCATATGTTGGCTGCGTTCCAGGACGGAACAAAAACAATGGCAGAAATGAACTTATTGAGTAATGCGACAGGGCTTTTGCCAGATAAAGTGGGCATGCACGGAGTAGAAGCGAATTTAGAGAATGTAGCAGATAAATTGAATCAAAAACAACAGGGCGGCGTGCTGGATAACTTCGGAGTTGTTGAATATGTAAATGGACTTGCACCAGGCGTCTTTGTCATCGTCAAAAGTGAGCTTGAGCCAGTAGATGAAGAGCTTCGCTACTTAAAAGTTGGAAAAGGTCCTCACTACACGCTTTATCGTCCGTTCCACTTAGCGAGTCTTGAAACACCAGTTACCATCGCAAAAGCGGTCTTACAGCATGATTCTTCCATCCATCCAATTGGTGTACCAGTTTCAGAAACGGTAGCCGTTGCGAAAAGAGATATTAAAGCAGGCGAAACACTTGACGGAATTGGTGGTTACTCTGTAAGAGGTGTACTTGTAACGCATCAAGACATGAAAACAAACGGTCACATTCCAATTGGCTTAATCAGCGGGAAAGTGGTTGCAAAAAAAGACATTAAATTAGGACAATTCCTATCTCATGATGATGTAGAACTTGATTCAAACACAACGGTCTGGAAGCTGCGTTCATTACAAGATCATCTATTTCAATCATAAGGACGTGAGGCTATGGAAAAATTAGCAATCGTACTTTGTATCATTCTCATTGTGCAGTATGGCTTATCTTTTTTTCAAATCAAGTACTACCGTAAAAGCATGGATACACTCATTGATGACTACAAAGGGAAGAAAGGCTATCACTTGTTTTCAGGAATGGAGCGGCGCAAATTTGGTCCTGGGGCCATTGCGCTCATCATTGTGGATGAATCGTATATCATTCAAAAATGTCATGTGCTTGGCGGGGTCTCGATTTTGTCTAAATTTAAGGAAGTCCCTTCATATGAAGGCAAGCATGTAGGTGCTGTGCTAGATGAGCACCATATGATGAAGCAAACATTGAATAAACGCAAAAAAGGATCAGCTGTCATACAAGCACTCTCAATGGCAGCTGAGCAGGCACTTGTCTCGATTTCGAAAAAAATATAACAAATGTGAACTAAAGAAAGGGGAGATAAAACATGGAATGGATTCAATGGTTTGGGGAGCACTTTATCGGAATGTTTGAAGCCGGCGGAAAGCAATTCATGGGTCTTGTCACAGGTATCGTTCCAACGCTTGTTGTGTTGCTTACTTTCACCTATGCTGTGATGAAGTTTATTGGAGAAGAGCGAGTGAATAGAGCGATCCAGTTTGCAGCAAAATATACCATTTTACGCTATACGTTAATGCCGATCTTATCCGTTCTTATTTTGACAAACCCAATGGCTTATACGTTTGGCCGCTTCTTACCTGAAAAACAAAAACCAGCATTCTATGATTCAGCTGTTTCATTTGTTCATCCGGTGACATCACTGTTTCCGTATGCTAACGCAGGAGAACTGTTTGTCTACCTAGGAATTGCTAATGGGATTAAAGAAGCTGGATATTCAATGTCAGAGCTTGCTGTTCGTTACTTTTTAGTTGGGATCGTCGTCATTTTACTTCGAGGAATCATTACTGAATGGATTACAAAATACTTAGCAGGAAAAATGAAAGCGGATTCATAATAGAGGAGGGTTAGACATGACAAACCACAAAGTATTTGTTGCAAAAGGTGCTGGCGGATGGGGAACTGGCTTAGAGCTTGAACCAAACAGTAAAAGAAGAAAGGTCGTTTCCATTACAGGGGGAGGTATTCACCCAGTTGCACGTAAAATCGCGGAAATGACAGGGACAGAAGCATGTGATGGCTTTAAAAATTCCATTCCAGAAGATGAAATGATGTGTGTTGTCATTGACTGCGGAGGAACTGCACGAATTGGACTTTATCCGATGAAGCGTATTCCAACTGTAGATGTTTTGGCATCCTCTCCTTCTGGACCGCTTGCAAAACATATTACAGAGGATATCTTCGTATCAGGAGTGACAGAAAAAGATATTTCCTATGCGGAAGAATCAGATGGCGAGGCGAAACCAGAAGGTCAAGAAAGCAGTGAGTCCATTGACAAAGAGAATTTTAAAGAAACGTATTCAAAGCTAAAACAGGAAAATATCGAGCGTCAGGAAAAAGGTGATTTCCTCATGAGATTCTCAAGAGGAATAGGGAAAGTAACTGGCACGTTCTATCAAGCAGGTCGTGATTCTGTTGATATGCTTTTGAAAAACATCATCCCATTCATGGCATTTGTCAGTATGTTAATAGGAATTATCAATTATACAAAAATCGGGGATTTAATTGCTCATTTCCTATCACCTTTGGCGGGATCTTTATGGGGGCTCTTACTGCTCGTTGTTGTGTGTACATTGCCATTTCTATCACCTGTCTTAGGACCTGGAGCAGTCATTGCGCAAGTCATCGGTGTACTCATTGGTAGTCAAATTGCACTAGGTAACATTCCGCCTCAATTTGCACTTCCTGCACTATTTGCTATCAACGGTCAAGTAGGGTGTGACTTCATTCCAGTTGGGCTATCACTTGGTGAAGCGAAGCCGGAAACGGTACAATATGGGGTACCAGCTGTTTTGTATAGCCGTCTCATTACAGGGATTCTATCTGTTATGATCGCATATGTTGCCAGCTTCGGTATGTATTAAACGTCTTAAAGGAGGAATCGAGATACATGATCACACAATCTGTTGTAAAAGAAATTGGGATATTAGTACCGCAGTTTAAAGAAGAAAAGCTGATTGTTTTATTTGGACCAGCAGCACCGCAGGAATTAAAAGACATGTCCGTTATTCATGAGTTCGAACATATAGAAGAAGAGCCGCTCAAACTAGGAGGAACCATTCGAGTCGGAGACCAAACTTACACGATCACAGCACTTGGCAAAAAAGCAAATGACAACTTTAAAGAGCTTGGTCATATTTCGATTTACTTTCAAGAGCCGTTTGATGATGTATTACCGGGAGCTGTCTTTGCATCCCCGCATACGTATCCTGATATAACAGAAGGCGTACGTATAGAAATCTCTTAAGAGATCAGAAAAGCTGTTCCTAAAAAGGAGTAGCTTTTTTTATGTAAGGTTTACCGAAATGAGCATTTGCCGATATGCTGTAGACTTTCATTATTTGTATATTCAGAATTTTTACCATGGGAAAATCACTTGACTTGAAGGATGTTTCTTGAAAAAGAATTGGGAAATGGCTACGTCATTCTGTCTCTGTCGACTGGGAGGTGAAAAAGCAGGAACACTGGATGCTTTGTGGATTAAATGGTGCGGGGAAAACCGCTTTATTAAATGTGCTGTGCTCGTATTACTTTCCAACGTCAGGTGAGATTGACTTGCTTTTTTCCTTTTTTGAATGTCCTGTTGAAGTCATGTGGGGAATGGATGTCCTCACTTATGTAAATTGTAGATAAGAGAAACTATTGGTCTGCATCCCTGCTTTTCCATCATACATATTATAGTAGAAAACGAAAGGCGGGGAAGGAAAGATGATCAGTATTTCTGAATTTCAAATTAAGGATGTTGTCGATGTGTCCAGCGGGAAAAAACTAGGCACAATTGGTGACATAGATATTAATGTCACGAGCGGTAAAATACAAGCGATTATTATAGGCGGTACAGGTAAAATGATGGGATTTTTCGGAAAAGAAGAGGAAATGATCGTCCCATGGCGAAATATAGTAAAAATTGGCGAAGATGTGATCCTTGTCCGGTTATCTTCTTAATTCATACCAACCCTCTATCGAAATTTCCTTATTAACCTTCTCTCCACTCTCAGCAAATGTCTTTTTCGGATAAAAAGATTACGTTTTCATATCAATTTGAAAAAAATCCTGTAGAAAGGGCACATTTGAGTGTAATATTTAATGAATTCCACTAACTGTCTATGCATGTCTTGTGGTAAAATAGGAGCGATATAAAGAGAGATGAATGAAAGGTGGGAGGCAGCTTTGACATACAAATATGACCCCTTTCAGCAGAAATCACCTTATGCAATGACCATTCATGATTGGACGAACATGACATGTTCTGGTAAAGAGGTATTAGCCGGATTTACGACAAAAAATGGGGGCTTTAGCCTTTCTCCATATCAATCAATGAATACTGGACTCCATGTAGGAGATGATGCTTCTAGTGTCCAAATGAATCGTCAAGTCATAGCAGATGCGAATGCTGTGCCGCTCTCTGATTGGGTGTTTGCTGACCAAACACACGAGGACCGTATAATGAAAGTCACCAAAGAGCAAAGAGGAAGAGGAAGTCTTCATTATCATGAGGCACTGCCTGGAACCGACGGCTTATATACCTCTGAACTAAACATGATGCTCGCTCTTTGCTTCGCTGACTGTGTTCCGCTTTATTTTCTAGCTCCGCAAAATGGATTGATTGGAACGGCTCATGCCGGCTGGAAAGGAACCGTCAAGCAAATTGGCGCAAAAATGATTGGTTTATGGTGCAGTAAGGAAGGCGCCAAGGTCGATCATATACAAGTGGTCATTGGACCATCAATTGGCAGCTGCTGCTACATAGTAGATGATGTTGTCATAGATCAAGTAAAAAAGCTTCCTTTTTCAACAGATTATGTGTATTCCGAGATTTCGCTAGGACAATACAAAATTGATTTGAAAACATTAAACAAAAACGTATTGCTTCATGTAGGAATAAAAGAAGAAAACATACATGTCAGTTCGATGTGCACAAGCTGCAGCGATCAGCTTTTCTTCTCACACCGGCGTGATCAAGGGAAAACAGGACGTATGATGTCTTATGTCGGGTTTAAGGAGGCATAATAATTGCAATTGAATGTACGAGAGAATTTCAGACAAATAAATGAACAAATTAACGAAGCATGTAAAAGAGTAGGTAGAAATCCAGCAGAGATATCGGTCGTCGCTGTGACAAAATATGTCTCGATTGAACGAGCACTAGAAGCCAAGGAAGCTGGAATTTTGCACTTTGGTGAAAACCGTGACAAAGGGTTATTTGAAAAACAAGCAGCGATAACTGATGAAAACATTAGCTGGCATTTCATCGGCAGTCTACAGACGCGAAAAGTGAAATCTGTCATTCAGACAATTGACTATTTACATTCGCTTGACAGAATGTCCCTTGCGAATGAAATTGAAAAAAGAGCGGATCACACCGTTTGCTGTTTTGTACAGGTGAACACCTCTCTTGAGGAGTCAAAACACGGCTTACAAAGCGAAGACGTGACTCCATTTGTCAAACAGCTCGCAGATTTCAAACATATTGAAATTGCTGGCCTGATGACAATGGCTCCATTCACAGATGATCAGGCTGTGATTCGAAACTGTTTTAAAACATTAAAAAGCCTTCAAGAAGAGGTGAAACATCTTAACCAAGTAAATGCACCTTGTGAGCATTTATCGATGGGCATGTCAAACGATTTTGAAATCGCAATTGAAGAAGGTGCGACATTTGTTCGGATTGGCTCTTCACTTGTTGGAAATGAAACAGGAGGTGCGTGACATGAGCATAAAAAATAAGTTTAAAAGCTTTTTCACACTCGATGACGAAGAGTATGAGTACGAATACATTGATGAAGAAAGAGAACCAGCTCAAGAAGAAAAAGGAACAAAAGACAAAGCGGCATTTCAAGAGCGTCCGCAGACAGGAAAACAAAATGTCGTCAGCTTGCAAAGCATGCAGAAATCCTCTAAAGTGGTGTTAAGTGAGCCGCGGGTTTATGCAGAGGCGCAAGAGATTGCAGACCATATTAAAAACAGGCGTGCAGTCGTCGTAAATTTGCAGCGCATTCAGCATGATCAAGCAAAGCGAATTATTGACTTCTTAAGCGGAACGGTTTATGCAATCGGTGGAGACATTCAACGTATTGGCTCGAATATATTTCTCTGCACACCTGATAATGTGGATGTATCTGGCACAATATCAGAGTTATTAACAGAGGAAGAACCTCAGAGGTGGTAAATCAAAGTGATTCTATATTACATTTTTAAGATTTTACAGAGTGCATTAACGATTTATTCATTCGCGATTATTATTTACATCTTTATGTCATGGGTGCCTTCTGCAAGAGAAACAACGATTGGCCGATTTTTGGCATCCATTTGTGAACCGTATTTAGAACCATTTCGTAAAATTATTCCGCCAATTGGCATGATTGACATCTCGCCAATTGTGGCATTGCTTGTGATCCGTTTTGCCTCAGATTATGGATTAAGAGGTCTTTATCAGATGATTTCCGGAATCATGTAAACAGGCTGCCGGGCTTGGCAACTGCCAGGCTCTTTTACATAAAAGGGGAACAAAATGAGCGATATTTATCAACATTTTAGAAAAGACGAACAGCCATTTGTCGATCAAGTGTTTGACTGGAAAAAAATTGCACTGGATCAATATCGGTTGAAATTAACAGACTTTCTTAATCCGCGTGAGCAGTTTCTTACCCATTCCGTGATCAAGCATTCTAATGATCTCGGGATCATGTTTTTTGGCGGGTATGAGGAAGCGGAGCGCAAAAGAGCCCTGATCTATCCCGATTATTTAGAACCGTCTATTCGGGATTCTGAGCTGTCTTATTTTCAGGTGAACTATGCGAAAAAGTTTATTTCCATTGAACACCCGAAGCTCCTTGGCTCACTTATTGGGACAGGCTTGAAGCGACAAAAATTCGGTGATCTGTTATTTTCAGAGGACGCTGTGCAGTTTATTTGTACAAGCGATGTAGCCGATTTTGTTCAAGTGCAGCTGACACATGTCGGCAGAGCATCCGTTTCATTAGAGGAAATTAGCCAGGCGGATTTAAAGCCAGTCATCAGCAAGATCGATATCAAAGAAGATACCATTTCTTCATTGCGACTTGACGCTGTATGTGCCGCAGTCAGCCGGCAATCTCGGCAAAAAGCACAGCTTTTAGTCAAAAATGGCCTTGTAAAAGTAAACTGGAAAGTCACTGAGGACCCTTCCTTCACGATTGGCGAAGGCGATCAGCTTTCATTGCGGGGATATGGCCGCTTTAACTTAAAAACAATTGATGGGAAGACAAAAAAAGATAAATTTAAAGTAACATTTGAGCTTCTGACATAACGAACTTGAATCTGGAGGTGGCGAGGTTGCCATTAACACCTAATGATATTCATAATAAAACGTTCACAAAAAGTTTTCGTGGCTATGACGAAGATGAAGTAAATGAGTTTTTAAGCCAAGTACGTAAAGATTACGAGATCGTGCTTCGTAAAAAAAACGAACTTGAAGACAAAGTCAACGAGCTTGATGAAAGACTAGGTCATTTTGCGACAATTGAAGAAACATTAAACAAATCGATTCTTGTTGCACAGGAAGCAGCTGAAGACGTGAAACGTCATTCTGACAAAGAAGCGAAATTGATTATTCGTGAAGCAGAAAAAAATGCAGACCGTATTATCAACGAAGCGCTATCAAAATCAAGAAAAATTGCGATGGAAATCGAAGAGCTGAAGAAACAATCGAAGGTCTTTAGAACTCGTTTCCAAATGCTCATCGAAGCTCAGCTTGATCTTCTGAAAAATGATGATTGGGATCATTTGCTGGAATATGAAGTTGACGCTGTCTTTGACGAAAAAGAATAAGCGCATCATCTTGACATGATGTGCTCATGTTGCATATAATACCATCATAAATTAACAAGAGATAAACGTTTGATAGGGACACTCGCAGTTGTTGTATGTGTAATAAAGCGAATCAGGGATGGTGGAAGCCTGAAATTACGAAGCGCTGCAATGAGATCACCCCTTTAGTTCCTTTTCTGAAATGAATCAGTAAGAAAAGGCGTCTGATCACGTTACGATTTTAGAGTGGATAAGCGACTGTTTCATATCGCTTGTCTAAAAGGGTGGTACCGCGAGATAAGCCTTCTCGTCCCTTAGGGATGAGAGGGCTTTTTTTATTGTTTTTTTTAATACAAATTTGCATATGGAGGAATGGGTATGAACTACAAAGACACCTTATTAATGCCAAAAACAGAATTCCCGATGAGAGGGAACTTGCCAAACAAAGAGCCTGAAATTCAAGAGCAGTGGGCAGAAAAAGATATCTATCAAATGGTCTTAGAGCGGACAAAAGGACGCCCTACTTTTATTTTGCATGATGGACCTCCATATGCGAATGGTGACATTCATATGGGACACGCACTCAATAAAATTTTGAAAGATTTTATTGTCCGTTTTAAATCAATGAACGGGTTCCACGCACCATACGTACCGGGCTGGGATACACACGGTTTACCTATCGAAACAGCGCTCACTAAAAATAAAAAAGTGAAACGAAAAGAAATGTCTACAGCAGAATTCCGCAAACGATGCGAAGAGTATGCTTGGAAACAAATCGAAGGTCAGCGCAATCAGTTCAAACGATTAGGCGTAAGAGCAGACTGGGACAATCCATATGTGACATTAAAGCCTGAATACGAAGCGCAGCAAATTCTTGTCTTTGGTGAAATGGCGAAAAGAGGCTATATTTACAAAGGGCTAAAGCCTGTTAACTGGTCACCTTCAAGTGAATCAGCACTAGCAGAAGCGGAAATTGAATATAAAGACAAGCGCTCACCATCCATCTACGTATCATTTAAAGTGAAAGATGGGAAAGGCGTACTTAAAAATGGTGAACAATTCATCATCTGGACAACAACACCTTGGACAATTCCTGCAAACGTTGGTATCTGTGTTCATCCAAACCTAGAGTACAGTGTGCTCAAAGTCGGAGTTGAGCGATATGTCGTCGCATCTGAGCTAGTTGAACAAGTGGTAAAAACAATTGGCTTTGATGAATACGAAGTCGTGAAAACACTAAAAGGAAAAGAATTAGACAATATCGTGGCAGAGCATCCAATTTACGGTAGAGATTCTCTCATTATGCTCGGCGACCACGTGACAACTGATGCAGGAACAGGCTGTGTTCACACAGCACCAGGTCACGGGGAAGATGACTTTATTGTCAGTATGAAATACGGTCTTGATGTGTTATGTCCAGTAGATGAAAAGGGTGTCATGACAGAAGAAGCGTCTGGTTTTGAAGGGCTAATCTACGAGGATGCTAATAAAGCCATCACGGAACAGCTTGAAGCAAAAGGCGCACTGAAAAAGCTCGACTTTATCACACACTCCTACCCGCATGACTGGAGAACGAAAAAGCCAACAATTTATCGTGCGACCGCTCAGTGGTTTGCTTCCATTAAAGATTTCAGGGAAGCTTTATTAGACAATATTAAAAAAACAAAATGGATGCCAGCATGGGGTGAAACACGCCTATTTAATATGGTGCGTGACAGAGGTGACTGGTGCATTTCAAGACAGCGTGTATGGGGCGTACCAATTCCGGTTTTTTATGCGGAAAATGGTGAGCAAATTATCACAGATGAAACGATTCAGCACGTATCTCAATTATTTAGAGAACACGGTTCAAATATTTGGTTTGAAAAAGAAGCAAAGGAATTATTGCCAGACGGCTTTACGCATCCAGGTAGTCCAAATGGCGAATTCACAAAAGAACAAGACATCATGGATGTATGGTTTGATTCAGGCTCTTCTCACCAAGCCGTTTTAGAAGAAAGAGATGACCTTGTCCGTCCAGCAGACCTTTACCTTGAAGGCTCTGACCAATATCGCGGCTGGTTTAACTCATCATTATCAACAGCGGTTGCTATCACTGGAAAAGCACCATATAAAGGTGTCCTAAGCCATGGCTTCACGCTTGATAAAGAAGGGCGCAAGATGAGTAAATCATTAGGCAATACGATTGATCCGACGAAGGTGGCTAAGCAGCTAGGTGCGGAGATTCTTAGACTATGGGTGTCCTCTGTTAACTATCAAGCCGATCACCCAGTATCTGATGATATTTTAAAACAAGTAGCAGAAGTATATCGTAAAATTCGTAACACCTTCCGCTTCCTGCATGGTAACTTATTTGACTTTGATCCAGCTGTCAATACAGTGCCAGTAGAAGAGCTTCGTGAAGTGGATCAATATATCTTGATCAAATTAAACAAATTGATTGATAAAGTGAAAAAAGCATTTGATGATTATGAATTTGCTGTCGTGTATCATGCAATTCACAATTTCTGTACGATTGAGCTAAGCTCATTCTATCTCGACTTTGCAAAAGATGTGGTGTACATTGAGCATGCTGATCATCCGGACCGCCGCAGCATGCAAACTGTTTTCTACGAAACAATAATGGCGTTAGTGAAGCTGACTGCACCAATTCTTCCGCACACAGCTGATGAATTATGGAGTCACTTAAGCTTTGTTGAAGAGCCAAGTGTTCAGTTAACAGATATGCCAAAAGGTGTAACAGTTCCTCAAGCAGAAGCGACAGAAACGAAGTTCGACCGCTTTATGGAAGTACGTGATGATGTTCTTAAAGCACTAGAAAATGCGCGTAACGAGAAAGTCATTGGACGTTCACTTGAAGCAAGTGTGACGATTTATGCGACAGATGAAGTAAAAGACCTTCTTGCATCCATTAAAGAAGATGTCAAGCAGCTTTTTATCATATCAGAATTAACGGTAGAAGATGAGCAGAATGCAGATGCATCAGCGCATGAATACACATCAGGACGTATTGTTGTTCAAAAAGCAGAAGGAGAACTGTGCGAACGTTCTCGCATTATTTCAAAAGATGTTGGTGCAAATCCAAAATACCCAACATTGTCGCTTAAAAATGCTGAAATCGTGGAGAAATATTACCAGAATTAACAGTGTGACAACACCAACTAGCGCCCCGCAATACGTGGGGCGTTTTTTATTTAAGAAAATGACAGTGTTTAGAACGAAAGGAAAAATCTTATGGCTTTAAAGTGAACAGTCGTGGCAACAATATGATTATCAAGACAGGGCAGGAGTTGAAATAGCGACATGAATGGCGATCTAGACACGATTTACATGGAACTCCTTCAAATGAAAGAAGAACTGCAATCCAAATTGTTTGAATATGCATCATTTCGTTCACCCGCTGAACATATCACATTAAATCAAGCGAAAACGACAACGATTCTTTATCACATAAAAGAAGAACTGCAAGATGTTTCACTCGCTATTGCAAAAATAGAGCAAGGAACCTATGGCATATGTGAGATAACAGGTCACACAATTCCGTTTGAACAAATGCGTATTCTTCCTACAGCCCGCACAACTGACGACTTTTTATATTATAAGCAATACGAGAAAAAAGCATTCACCCCTTATCCTAATGAATCAAATGATTCTCATTTTGAAGCCTTCCACATGTAGGGAGGTTTTTGTCTGTCAATGAAAGTTTCTTTACTCCTTCCTGTTTTCTTGATAAAATGCTTAAAGATCAAAGTATGAAGATGGAGGAACGTGTGTGTTCTATTACATAATCGCATTCGTTATAATTTGTTTAGATCAATTAACAAAATGGCTCATTGTCAAAAATATGATACTTGGAGATTCTATTCCAGTAATTGATGGATTTTTTTATATTACGTCTCACCGAAATTCAGGAGCCGCCTGGGGCATTCTCCAAGGGCAAATGTGGTTTTTCTATGTGATTACACTCGTTGTTATTACGGGAATTATCTATTACTTGCAAAAGCATGGACAAAAGGACAAGCTGCTTGGTGTAGCGTTAGCCTTAATGCTTGGCGGAGCGATTGGAAACTTTATCGACCGCATTTTCCGTCAGGAAGTGGTTGATTTCGCTCACTTCGTATTTTGGGATTATCATTACCCGATTTTTAACATTGCAGATTCTTCTTTATGTGTAGGGGTTATTCTCCTCTTCATTCAAATGCTGTTAGATGGAAAGAAAAATAAGGAGTCAACTACATGAATCAAATAAACATTGCCGTTTCAGAAGAACATACGAGTGAACGGCTTGATAAATTTTTAAGCACGACAAAACCAGAATGGTCAAGAACCCAAGTCCAGCAGTGGGTCAAGGACGGGCAGATCGAAGTAAATGGGAAGCAAGTAAAAGCCAATTATAAAGTCCAGGCTGAAGATCAAATCAAAGTGGAGATTCCAGATCCAGAAGCAATTGATGTAGAAGCAGAACCGATGGATCTTGATATTTATTATGAGGATGAAGACGTACTAGTGGTGAATAAACCACGAGGTATGGTCGTTCATCCAGCACCAGGTCATGTGTCAGGAACGCTTGTCAATGGTCTCATGGCACATTGCAATGACTTATCAGGCATTAATGGCGTCATGAGACCTGGAATTGTCCACCGGATTGATAAGGATACGTCTGGTCTCTTAATGGTTGCTAAAAATGATATGGCGCACGAATCACTCGTCAATCAATTGGTTGCCAAGAGTGTGACAAGAAAATACACCGCAGTTGTCCATGGCATCATCCAGCATGATACAGGAACAATTGACGCACCAATTGGTAGAGACAAAAAAGACCGCCAAAGCATGACCGTTACAAAAGGAAACGCAAAGCAGGCGGTCACTCATTTTGACGTGATTGAACGCTTTCAAGATTTCACCCTTGTAGAATGCCGTCTTGAAACAGGAAGAACACACCAAATTCGTGTCCATATGAAATATATTGGCTATCCTCTTGCAGGAGACCCGAAATATGGTCCAAGAAAAACAGTCGATTTCAATGGACAGCTGCTGCATGCAGGGGTTTTAGGATTTGATCATCCTAGAACAGGAGAATACATGGAGTTCACAGCACCAATTCCAGCTGATATGCAAACTTTTATCGATTCGTTAAGAAATAACGATTGACAGGCAGTTCTTTTTCTGAAATAATAAACGAAGAAATGGAGATTCTTTAAAACAGTCCAGAGAGGCTGAGAAGGATAACGGATTCATTTGTACACGTGTATGCACAAATGAAAGCCCCTCTCTGCCCTTTGCAGAAGGGGCTTTTTATTTGTCAAAAAGAGGTGTGAAAGATGGAACAAAAAGCAGTCATTCTTGATGAACAAGCGATAAGACGAGCGCTTACCCGAATTGCACATGAAATGATTGAGCGCAACAAAGGGATGAAGGATGTCATCCTTGCGGGAATCAAGACAAGAGGCATTCATCTTGCAAAGCGCCTTGCAGAGCGCATCGAGCAAATTGAAGGAAATCCAGTTACTGTAGGTGAACTTGATATTACACTATACCGTGATGACCTGACAAAAAAGACAGACAATCAAGACCCGCTTGTAAAGGGTGCAGACATCCCAGCTGATATTAATGACAAAACACTGATTGTCGTGGATGATGTTCTGTTCACGGGAAGAACCGTAAGAGCAGCAATGGATGCGCTCGTGGATGTAGGCAGACCGTCTTCCATTCAGCTTGCTGTTCTAGTCGATCGAGGACACCGTGAGTTGCCCATTCGAGCGGATTATATTGGGAAAAATATTCCGACATCAAAAGCAGAAAAGGTCATGGTTCAGCTCGTTGAAGTAGATCAAAACGATCTTGTCGCTATATATGAAAAATAACCTTTTTAAATGCATTCCAGAGAGTTTGCAAAGAGGACAATAACAGAGACACCACTCACACGGCTACATGGCGTGTATGGTTTTTCTAGGCCAGCCTCTTTGCGCATACTCGCAAAGAGGCTTTTTTAATGAAAAAGGACACATCTAGGAGGAAAATCATGAGTCAGCCAAAAGCCAATTTAGGCATTCGAGATATCCCAAAACCGTTCACATGGCTATCACTTAGCCTCCAGCATTTGTTTGCCATGTTTGGTGCGACCATTCTTGTACCAAAAATCATTGACATGAGTCCAGCCGTTGCGCTCATCTCAAGTGGTGTTGGAACCATTGTTTACTTAATCATCACTAGAGGACAAATTCCGGCGTATCTTGGATCGTCCTTTGCCTTTATCGCCCCCATACTGAATGTCAAAGCCTCAGGTGGCCCAGGAGCTGCAATGGTTGGTGCCTTCATGGCGGGTGTGGCTTATGCCCTCATTGCATTATTCATTAAATGGTTAGGCACAGGCTGGCTGATGAAGCTTCTGCCGCCGGTCGTTGTCGGACCAGTTATTATGGTTATTGGACTCGGATTAGCTGGAACAGCTGTCAACATGGCAATGTATGTTGATCCGAATGCGACTGAGCTTGTTTACAGCCTAAAGCACTTAATGGTAGCCGGCTTTACACTGGCTGTCACCATTATCAGCATGATTTTTCTCAGAGGGTTCCTTAGCCTGATTCCAGTATTAATCGGTATTATCAGCGGCTATCTCTTTGCCTTAACACAAGGCATCGTGAATTTCCAGCCGGTCATTGACGCAAAATGGTTTGCTGTACCAGAATTTGTCGTACCATTTGTCGACTATACACCTGCTGTCACCTTGAGCATTCTCACAGTGATGGTGCCGGTTGCCTTTGTGACCATGTCTGAGCACATTGGCCACCAAGTGGTATTAAGCAAGGTCGTAGGGCAAGATTTTATTCAAAAGCCAGGACTTCACCGCTCCATTTTAGGAGACAGTGCGGCGACCATCTTCGCTTCACTCATTGGCGGACCACCAACAACGACTTATGGGGAGAACATTGGCGTACTTGCCATCACCAGAGTGTTTAGTATCTTCGTCATCGTAGGAGCAGCAGTGTTTGCGATCTGCTTCGGCTTTGTTGGGAAAATTTCAGCATTAATCAGTACAGTTCCGTCCGCAGTCATGGGAGGTGTTTCGTTCCTTCTCTTTGGAATCATTGCCTCGAGCGGCCTGAGAATCCTGATTGATCATAAAGTGAACTTTGAAGAAAAGCGCAATCTCATTATCGCATCTGTCATCTTAGTTATTGGAATTGGCGGGGCATTCATTGAGGTGAAACAAATCAATCTCACATTATCCGGAATGGCACTCGCTGCGATTACGGGCGTCCTGTTAAACCTGATCCTACCGCATCAAAAGGTAGAGGGAGACGAGTCAAATGAATCGAATACAGAAAACCTTTTAAAATAAGTCCAGTGAGGCTGACAAGGGTTCTAAAATGAGCAGAATGTGCTGCTGCTTCTTTTGGAGAACCCTAAGCTGCCAAGGCTTAGGGTTTTTTTGAACCTGAAAGTGATGAAAAACTAGAGGGGGAAGAAAAATGAATGATCTATCGACAATGAGCAGTTTGTCTAAGGAAGAGATTTTACAGCTAATTGAGGAAGCAGCTGCGCTGAAAAATGGGAAACAGGAACATGGATTGGCAGGAGAATTTGTGGCGAACCTTTTCTTTGAACCAAGTACAAGAACACGCTTTAGCTTCGAAGTAGCGGAAAAGAAGCTTGGAATGAATGTGCTTAGCCTAGATGCAGCAAGTACCTCTGTTCAAAAGGGAGAGACGCTTTACGATACTGTTAAAACGCTAGAATCCATAGGAGTCAAGGCTTGTGTCATCCGGGACAGCACCGATGAATATTACAACGAGCTAATTGGGAAGGTAGGGATTCCAATCATCAATGCTGGAGATGGCTGCGGACAGCACCCTACACAATCACTGCTTGACCTAATGACGATCTTCGAAGAGTTTGGCGGTTTTGAAGGCTTAACGATTTCGATTCATGGAGATATCAAACATAGCCGGGTGGCAAGGTCGAATGCTGAGGTCCTCTCAAGACTAGGAGCAACAGTGCTCTTTTCAGGACCAACTTCCTTCCAAGATAAACAAAACCCTCACGGAACGTATGTCGAAGTTGATGAAGCCATCAAACGCTCTGATGTGGTGATGCTGCTGAGAATTCAGCATGAAAGGCATACAGAAAAGATGGGCAGTGAGGATTACTTATCTACCTATGGATTAACAGTAGATAGGGCAAGCAAAATGAAAGAACGAGCCATTATTATGCATCCAGCACCTGTGAACAGAGGTGTTGAAATCGATGATTCTTTAGTGGAATCAAAGCAGTCAAGGATTTTCAAACAAATGGAAAATGGTGTGTATATCCGAATGGCTGTTTTAAAAAGAGCTTTTCAAAATAGCAGACTACATCAAAAAGGGAGAGATTCTGTCTATGTCATATCTCATTAAAAACGGTTTTATCTTAACAAGCACAGGGAAAAGAGTGCAGCAGGATATTAGGGTAGAAAGAGAAGTGATCAAAGCAATTGGTCACTTAGAAAGAGAAGACGGAGAAGAGGTCATTGATGCTAAAGGACTATTTGTGTCACCAGGTTTGATTGATCTGCATGTGCATTTAAGAGAGCCAGGCGGAGAGAAAAAGGAAACCATTGAAACAGGTTCTAAGGCAGCGGCAAGAGGCGGTTATACGACGATTGCTGCTATGCCTAATACACGACCAGTTCCAGATACAAAAGAGCAAATGGAATGGCTCATGAATCGAATCGAAGAGACCTCATCTGTAAGAGTGCTGCCATACGCCTCTATTACCACTAGACAAATTGGAGAAGAAATGACGGACTTTGCAGCGTTAAAAGAAGCAGGTGCCTTTGCCTTTACGGATGACGGAGTTGGCATCCAAACAGCGGGTATGATGTACGAATCCATGAAAAAGGCAGCTAGCCTTGATCAAGCGATTGTGGCGCACTGTGAAGATAACTCGCTTATTTACGGAGGGTGCGTTCATGAAGGGGAATTTTCACAAGTAAATGGGTTAAACGGAATACCGTCCATTTGTGAATCGGTGCATATTGCAAGAGATGTTCTCTTAGCAGAAGCAGCGAACTGTCATTATCATGTATGTCATATCAGTACGAAAGAATCTGTGCGAGTCGTTCGTGATGCAAAAAAAGCAGGCATTCGTGTGACGGCTGAGGTTTCGCCCCATCATTTGCTTTTATGTGATACGGACATCCCGGGTCTTGATACAAACTATAAAATGAACCCGCCGCTAAGAGGGATAGAGGATCGCGAGGCACTCATCGAGGGACTTTTAGATGGAACGATTGATTTCATCGCGACAGACCATGCGCCGCATACAGAAGAAGAAAAACATGAAACGATGCAGTGTGCACCTTTTGGGATTGTAGGCCTTGAAACAGCCTTCCCGCTTCTGTACACACGCTTTGTGAAAACAGGCGAATGGACTTTAAAAGAACTCGTTGATTATATGACCATCAAACCAGCAAAAGCCTTTTCTCTTCCATACGGAAAGCTAGAAGAGGGCCAAGTAGCTGATATCACACTGATTGATTTAAACAAAGAAATGGAAATCGATAAAAAAAGCTTCTTATCTAAAGGACAAAATACACCGTTTGACAAATTGACTGTATCAGGATGGCCGGTCATGACACTTGCATCTGGGAAAGTCGTTTATGAAGAGGGGAGACTAGTAAAATGAAGAGACGCTTAGTGCTAGAAAACGGAACAGTATTCGAAGGGACAGGCTTTGGCAGCTTAAAAGCGTCAGTCGGAGAAGTCGTCTTTAACACAGGGATGACGGGCTATCAAGAGATTTTGTCTGACCCATCATACTGCGGACAAATTGTCACACTCACTTACCCGCTTATCGGCAACTATGGCATTAACCGTGATGATTTTGAATCGATCACACCGTTTGTGAAAGGGCTGATTGTGAAAGAGCTTTGTGAAAAGCCCTCAAACTGGCGCTCTTCATATTCACTCGATGAATACTTAAAAATGAAAAACATTCCGGGTCTTAGCGGAATCGACTCACGAAAGCTGACAAGAATGATTCGAAGTGCAGGGGCATTAAGAGGGGCTTTTGCAGGACCGGGTGAACAAGTGGATGATGTTGTGCGCCGCCTTCAAACGATGCAGATGCCAACAGATCAAGTGAGTCAAGTATCTGTGAAAAATGCGTACCCAAGCCCAGGAAGAGGAAAAAGAATTGTGCTTGTGGATTTCGGCATGAAGCACGGCATTTTGCGCGAGCTCAATAAGCGTGACTGTGATGTCGTTGTGGTGCCATACAATATCACTGCAGATGAAGTGCTGCAGTTAAAGCCTGACGGCATCATGCTTTCAAACGGACCTGGGGACCCAGTCGATGTACCAGAAGCGGTTGAAATGATTAAACAGCTCATTGGAAAGGTACCACTCTTTGGTATTTGTTTAGGACACCAGTTATTCGCTCTTGCTTGCGGTGCTAGTACAGAAAAAATGAAGTTTGGCCATAGAGGATCAAATCACCCAGTCAAAGAACTAGCCACTGGAAAGGTGACCTTGACGTCTCAAAACCATGGCTACACGGTAAGTGCGATTAACGAAGACTTACTCGAAGTCACTCATATTGCACTAAATGACAATACGGTTGAAGGATTAAAGCATAAAGAAGCACCAGCATTCACTGTACAGTATCACCCAGAAGCGTCACCTGGTCCAGAAGATGCCAATTACTTATTTGATCAATTCATGGAAATGATTCATACGACTGAGAAAGAAGGGGAAGAAGTATGCCAAAACGCTTAGACATCAAAAAGATTTTAGTTATCGGATCAGGTCCCATCATCATCGGTCAGGCAGCGGAGTTTGACTATGCAGGCACACAGGCTTGCTTAGCACTAAAAGAAGAGGGCTATGAAGTCGTTCTTGTCAATTCCAATCCTGCGACGATCATGACAGATACAGAAATGGCGGACAAGGTATACATCGAACCACTGACACCAGAATTTTTAACACGAATCATTCGAAAAGAACGTCCTGATGCGATCTTACCTACACTTGGCGGACAAACTGGGCTGAACCTTGCCGTTGAATTATCAGACCTTGGCGTATTAGCTGAATGCGGCGTTGAAGTACTTGGAACAAAGCTCTCAGCTATTCAAAAAGCAGAGGACAGAGATTTATTCCGTAATCTGATGAACGAACTAAATGAACCTGTACCAGAAAGTGAAATCATTCATAATCTTGAAGAAGCGATGGCGTTTACGAATCAAATCGGCTTCCCTGTCATTGTAAGACCAGCCTATACATTAGGCGGAACGGGCGGCGGAATTTGTACAAACGAGCAAGAACTGAAAGAAATCGTCGAGAACGGTCTTAAGCTAAGCCCGGTCACACAATGCTTACTTGAAAAGAGTATTGCAGGCTTTAAAGAAATTGAATATGAAGTCATGCGTGACAGTGGTGACCATGCGATCGTTGTTTGCAACATGGAAAACTTTGATCCTGTCGGCATCCACACAGGTGATAGTATTGTCGTTGCGCCAAGCCAAACCTTAAGTGACCGTGAATATCAGCTGCTTCGTAATGTCTCCCTCAAGCTGATCCGCGCACTTGGCATTGAAGGCGGCTGTAACGTACAGCTGGCGCTTGACCCGAGCAGCTTTCAATACTATATCATCGAAGTAAACCCGCGCGTAAGCCGTTCTTCTGCGCTTGCATCTAAAGCGACAGGATATCCAATTGCAAAACTTGCAGCGAAAATTGCTGTCGGCCTAACGCTTGATGAAATGATGAACCCAGTCACAGGTAAAACATATGCCGCTTTCGAGCCAGCACTTGACTATATCGTTTCAAAAATCCCGCGCTGGCCGTTCGATAAATTTGAATCTGCCAACAGACGTCTTGGTACTCAAATGAAAGCAACGGGTGAAGTCATGGCGATCGGCCGTACATTAGAGGAGTCTCTTTTAAAGGCTGTACGCTCACTTGAAGCGGATGTGCATCATATTGAATTAAAAGATGAAGCTGACATCACAAACGAAGTACTCGAAAAGCGAATTATCAAAGCAGGAGACGAGCGACTATTTTATATCGCTGAGGCGCTTAGAAGGGGCTATACAGTCGAACAGATTCATGAATTCTCAAAAATTGATTATTTCTTCCTTCATAAACTAGAAGGCATCATCGCATTTGAAAAGACGTTAAAAGAAAAGAAAGGCAATGTAGACGTATTAAAAGAAGCGAAACATAAAGGTTTCTCAGACATCTATATTAGCCGCGAGTGGAACATGAACGAAGCAGATGTCTATAATCTAAGACAAGAAGCAGGCATCGTTCCAGTTTATAAAATGGTTGATACATGTGCGGCTGAATTTGAATCAGAAACACCATATTTCTACAGCACATATGAAGATGAAAATGAATCAGAACAAACAGACAAGAAAAGTGTCATCGTACTAGGCTCAGGTCCAATCCGAATTGGACAAGGGGTTGAATTTGATTATGCGACCGTCCATTCTGTGTGGGCGATCAAACAAGCAGGGTATGAAGCCATTATTATTAACAACAACCCTGAAACAGTCTCAACAGATTTCAGTATTTCAGATAAACTCTACTTTGAACCACTCACTGTAGAAGATGTGATGCACATCATCGACCTTGAAAAACCAGAAGGTGTCGTTGTTCAGTTTGGCGGACAAACAGCAATCAACTTAGCAGATGAATTATCAAATAGAGGGGTTAAGATTCTTGGGACTTCTCTTGAAGACCTTGACCGGGCGGAAAACCGTGACAAGTTTGAACAAACATTAGAAACACTCGGCGTTCCTCAGCCAAAAGGAAAAACAGCCACTTCTGTGCCAGAGGCCGTATCGATTGCAAATCAGATCGGCTACCCAGTCCTTGTCCGTCCTTCCTATGTGTTAGGCGGTCGGGCGATGGAAATTGTGTACCAAGAAGCCGAGCTCCTTCATTATATGGAGAATGCGGTGAAAGTTAATCCGCAACACCCAGTTTTAATTGACAAGTATTTGACAGGAAAAGAAATTGAAGTAGATGCAGTATCTGACGGAGAAACTGTCGTGATCCCAGGCATTATGGAACATATTGAAAGAGCAGGGGTTCACTCTGGTGACTCCATTGCGGTCTATCCGCCGCAGACATTATCTGAAGACATCAAAGCGAAGATCGCAGAATACACAATGAAACTCGCAAAAGGACTCAACATTATTGGGCTGCTTAACATTCAATTTGTTCTATCAAAAGGAGAAGTGTACGTGCTTGAAGTGAATCCGCGTTCAAGCCGGACGGTCCCATTCCTAAGTAAAATTACGGGCATTCCTATGGCGAATCTAGCAACAAAAGTCATTTTAGGTGACAAGCTCAAAAACTATGGCTATCAAGAAGGACTTCGCGCAGAGCAAGATGGGGTGTACGTGAAAGTCCCAGTCTTCTCTTTTGCAAAACTAAGAAGAGTGGATATTACACTTGGGCCTGAGATGAAATCAACAGGTGAAGTCATGGGGAAAGATGTCACAATCGAAAAAGCCCTCTATAAAGGATTGATTGCATCAGGGATTCAAATTCCAAATGACGGAACGGTTCTCTTGACAGTCGCTGACAAGGATAAAGAAGAAGGACTTGAGATTGCAAGAAGGTTCCATTCCATCGGCTATCATATTTTAGCGACAGAAGGAACAGCTAAATACTTAAAACGAGCATCCATCCCATCAAGTGTTGTCGGCAAAATAGGAGAAGAAGGAAAGAATCTTCTCGATGTCATTCGAAACGGTGAAGCCCAATTTGTCATCAACACACTGACAAAAGGAAAACAGCCGGCAAGAGATGGCTTTAAAATCAGACGTGAATCTGTTGAAAATGGAGTGGCTTGCTTAACGTCACTAGATACGGCAGAAGCCATTTTAAGAGTGCTGGAGAGCATGACATTTAGAGCAGACGAAATGCCAGAAGTGAAAACGAATGCTGAGGTGACAGTAACAATATGAAAAAAGCATACTTGACGGTCGTCTCTAACCGAGAGATCGCTGATCATATTTACGAAATGACATTAAAAGGTGACCTTGTGGAATCATTTCAAACGGCTGGACAGTTTCTTCATATAAAGGTCAGCGAATCCATGACACCGCTACTGAGAAGACCGATCAGTATTGCCAACATTCATGCCGAGAAAAAAGAAGCAACCATCATTTTCCGCGCAGAGGGAGAGGGCACAAAGCTCCTTTCCCAAAAGCGAGCGGGAGAATCAGTTGATGTATTAGGGCCGCTTGGGAACGGATACGATCCTTCAGTCGTTCAGCCCGGGCAGACGGCATTACTGGTCGGTGGAGGAATTGGTGTGCCGCCGCTATATGAGCTATCGAAGCGTTTAAAGAAAAAAGGCGTTATCGTGAAACATGTCCTCGGCTTTCAATCGAAAAAGGACGTATTTTACGAGGAGACATTTCAAGCACTCGGAAATACTTTTATCGCGACTGTTGATGGAACGTACGGTTCAAAAGGCTTCGTGACAAGTGTCATCGAAGAGAAGAACTTAAGCTTTGATGTGCTGCTTTCATGCGGACCGACACCTATGCTAAAAGCACTAAAGGACACATATCCGGATAAGCCAGTCTATATTTCAATGGAAGAACGAATGGGCTGCGGCATTGGTGCATGCTTTGCTTGTGTTTGTCATACCGATCAGCACGAAAAGCCTTACGTCAAAGTTTGTCTTGATGGACCTGTCTTTAAAGCAGAGGAGGTGGCATTGTCATGTTAAGCGTTGAATTACCCGGTTTATCTTTAAAGAACCCAATTATTCCTGCATCAGGATGCTTTGGATTCGGAAGAGAATTTGCTTCATTATATGATTTATCTATGCTTGGCGGCATCATGATCAAAGCCACCACCCTTGAACCGAGATTTGGCAACCCAACACCGAGGGTAGCCGAGACTGGAGCCGGTATGCTGAATGCGATCGGCCTTCAAAACCCAGGTCTGAACGGGGTGCTTGAAAATGAATTGCCTTGGCTTGAACGGTTTGAAACACCGATTATTGCAAACGTTGCAGGTTCGCAGGTTGATGATTATGTCGAAGTAGCAAAACAAATCAGTCAAGCAAAGAATGTCCATGCCCTCGAACTGAATATCTCCTGTCCGAATGTCAAAACAGGCGGGATCGCATTTGGTACGGATCAGCAGATGGCCGCGACATTGACAAAAGAGGTCAAGGAAGTCTCTTCCGTTCCTGTCTATGTGAAACTGTCTCCTAATGTAGCCAATATTGTTGAGATTGCTAGAGCGATTGAAGCTGCTGGAGCGGATGGGCTCACTATGATTAACACCTTAATTGGCATGCGTCTTGATTTAAAAACAGGGAAACCCATTTTGGCCAATAAAACAGGCGGATTATCAGGCCCGGCTGTAAAACCTGTCGCAGTTCGAATGGTGCATGAGGTCAGTCAAGCGGTTTCTATTCCGATTATCGGGATGGGAGGGGTGCAAAGTGCTGAAGATGTACTTGAATTTTTATTAGCAGGTGCCAGTGCAGTAGCTGTCGGGACAGCTAATTTTGTGAACCCATTTATTTGCCCAGAAATCATTGAAGAGCTGCCGAATGTGTTAGCGGCTTATGGTTATTCATCTGTAGAGGAATGTATTGGAAGGAGCTGGAAGAATGAAGCACTTGCCCATCATCGCGCTTGATTTTCCATCAGGGCGTGAGGCGCTTGCCTTTTTAGATCCCTTTGAAGGGACACCATTATTTGTGAAGGTCGGCATGGAGCTTTTTTACCAAGAAGGACCTGCTATTCTTGAAACACTGAAAGAAAAAAATTGTCGTATTTTCCTTGACTTGAAGTTACATGACATTCCAACAACGGTGCAAAAAGCAATGAACCGGCTTGCCACGCTTGGCGTTGATATGGTCAATGTGCATGCATCTGGCGGGAAAAGAATGATGCAAACTGCGGTAGAGGGGCTTGAAAGCGGAACGCCTGCTGGACAAAGCAGACCAGTCATTATTGCTGTGACTCAGCTCACAAGTACGTCTGAAGACATCATGAAAAAAGAATTACTAATTGACCGGCCACTGCAAGAGACTGTGCTACATTACGGGCAAATGGCGTACGAGAGCGGACTCGACGGTGTTGTATGTTCTGTTCATGAGTCAAAATCGCTACATGAGCAAATCTCACCTTCCTTTCTCACTGTGACACCAGGGATTCGTTTAACGAATGATCAAACCGATGACCAAAAGCGTGTGGCGACACCTGCCTTTGCAAAAGAGCAAGGTGTTTCACAAATTGTTGTTGGAAGATCCATCACGAAAGCCGCAAACCCTTTGGAAGCTTATTATCAAATTAAGAAAGAGTGGGAGTGACTGCCGGATGAAAACGAAAATTGCTCAACATCTATTGCAAATCAAAGCTGTCGCATTAAAACCAGACGAACCGTTTACATGGGCTAGCGGCATCAAATCACCGATTTACTGTGACAATCGCCTGACCTTGTCGTACCCAGAAGTGAGACAGGACATTGCTGATGGACTAAAAGATCTGATTCTTACTCATTTCGAGGGAGCGGAGGTGGTCGCAGGTACTGCAACAGCAGGCATTCCGCATGCGGCATTAGCGGCAGACCGTCTGAACGTTCCGATGTGTTATGTCAGAAGTAAGCCAAAGGCACACGGTAAAGGGAATCAAATTGAAGGGGCCGTATCGTTTGGCCAAAAGGTTGTCGTTGTAGAAGACCTCATTTCAACTGGGGGCAGTGTCCTTGAAGTTGTCGCTGCACTTCAAGAAGAAGACTGTGACGTACTTGGCGTTGTGGCTATTTTCACATACGGACTGCCAAAGGCAGTTGCTGCTTTTCAGAAAAAAAACATTCCATATGTCACACTAACAGACTATGACACACTGATAGAAGTGGCTCTAGAGCTAAAAGCAATCGAGCCTTCGGCTATGAATAAATTAAAACGCTGGAGACAAGATCCTTCCTCTGCATCTTGGATGGAAGAAACGGACTAAAAGCTGTGCCTAGCTGCATAGCTTTTTCATTTGGTTAAAATAGTAAAATAGACTCAAATTCCAATGGAAACTAATCCTATCAATAAAGTCGGGTTGACTTTTATTGGAATTGTGTTAATATTTAATACAAATTAAAACTCTTATCCAGAGAGGTGGAGGGACTGGCCCGATGAAGCCCGGCAACCTGCAATTAGCAAGGTGCTACTTCCTGCAAAATGATTCTGTTTTGAAAGATAAGGAAACCGTAAGCTTCCTCATCTTTCTTTCGGACTGAAAGAAAGTTTTTTTATTTTAACAATGAGGTGGAAGAACAATTGATGTAAGTAGAGAAAAATGAAAAAGTTAGATGAAAGTAGTGCGAGCGATTCAAGATGACGAGTACTCCGGAAGGGGAGAAACAATGTTAACTTATGAAAATTGGCAAGAGCCGTCCATTACGTTTCAAGAGGAAGATTTGTATAAAGAAACCCTATCCGTGCTGAAATGGGCGTACGGTCATTATGGTGATCAACTTGTTTATGCATGCAGTTTTGGCATTGAGGGCATTGTCCTAATCGATTTAATTGCGAAAGTCAAAAAGGATGCGAGAATTGTCTTTTTAGATACAGGTCTACATTTCAAGGAAACATACGACACAATTGATGCAATTAAGGAAAGATACTCCGGTTTAGACATCGTGCTGAAAACACCTGAGCTGACGGTTGAACAGCAAAACGAGCAGCATGGTGATAAATTATGGGAAACAAATCCTCAAAGCTGCTGCCATATGCGGAAGGTCATTCCTTTGCAAGAAGCACTATCTGACTATCCGGCATGGCTTTCTGGCTTAAGAAGAGAGCAATCACCAAAACGAGCTGGTACTAAATTTTTAAATAAGGATGAAAAATTTAAATCAGTGAAAGTATGCCCGCTCATTCATTGGACGTGGAAGGACATATGGAGATATGCGTCTAGAGAGAATCTTCCTTATAATCTGCTTCATGACCAAGGATATCCTAGTATTGGCTGTGCACCATGTACACAGCCTGCCTTCACTGCAGATGATTTGCGTTCTGGAAGATGGTCAGGTACAGCAAAGACAGAGTGCGGATTACATGAGTAAGGGAGCATAATCTATGGAAATCGCCGCAATTTTATTTAGCTTATTCTTTGCTTTAAATATTGGCGCAAGCGGAGCAGCTGCTTCTATGGGGATAGCGTATGGATCGGGTGCCATTCAAAAGCCGATTTATGCACTTAGCGTTTGTGCAGCTGGAATTTTAGCAGGTTCAGTGATTGGCGGAGTTGAGGTCGTCAAAACAATCAGCTCTGGGATTATGCCAGAATCTGTGATTACACTTGAAATCGTTTGTATTATCATTGGCTCCGCTGCATTATCACTCTTCATAGCTAACTTATTGGCCATCCCTTTATCAACGAGTGAGGTCACAGTAGGGGCTGTCGTTGGTGTTGCGGTCGCATATAAAGTATTATATGTGAAATTTATTTTAGTCATTGTGTCATTTTGGGTCATCATTCCAATTGTTGCTTTTGCGTTTACATTTGCTGTGGTCAAAATCATCAAAATGTTCCCTAAACGCCCATTATCAAAAAAAGGCACAGTGGTTTTATCGATCGTGTTAATCATCAGTGGGTTTCTAGAGGCATTTTCAGCTGGGATGAACAACGTTGCAAATGCTGTAGGTCCGCTTGTTTCTTCAGGCGTTTTGTCCATTGGTCAAGGGACACTTTATGGCGGGGCCTTCGTTGCACTAGGTGCTCTTTTTCTTGGTAGAAGAGTACTTGAAACAAACGGAAAGAAAATCACCCGCTATCAAACAGGTGAAGGAATTTTGTTATCTAGTACTGGTGCTGGACTTGTGATCGTCAGCTCTATTTTTGGGTTGCCAGTTCCACTTACCCAAATCACCTCCTCGTCCATTATTGGCCTCGGGATGGCTAAGGATGGACCGAACATTTTCCATAAGCATGTCGTGAAAAAAATGCTGAAGGTCTGGGTTGTGTCACCCTTCTTATCACTTAGCCTATCATATTTGCTGGTAAGCCTTTTCTTAAAAGAAGACTACTATTCAATTTTTATCATGATAAGTGTACTGCTTGCATCACTCGGTGCGTTGAGTCTGATGAAGGCAGTCAAAAATGAAAGCAGCTCTATACATGAACAGGGCGGCGGGATTTAATCTCAAATCCGACTATTAACATCTAATAAATATGAAAATTGAGAGGAAGATGAACAAATGAGTTTAACACCACATGGTGGCGTATTAATTAATCGAATAAATGAAGGATATGATCTCAGCACAGTTGCGAAAGAAATTGAACTGGATGCCATCTCTTTTGCAGACCTTGAACTCATTGCAATTGGTGGGTACAGTCCAATTGAAGGGTTTTTGACAAAAGCAGATTACGAAGCAGTTGTCAGCAGTATGCGACTTGCAAGTGGTGTCGTTTGGTCTCTTCCTATTACGCTGCCAGTTACAAAGGAAAAGGCAGAGGAGATCAATCAAGGTGATATTTTACGTCTATCGTACAATGGAACCGTATACGGGGTCATTGAAGTAGAAGATCAATATACACCAGATAAGGAAAAAGAAGCTGTGAATGTGTATAAAACCGATGACCGGAATCATCCTGGGGTGAAAAAATTATTTGAGCGCGGGGACACGTATATTGGTGGTAAAATTACACTGACGAAACGAAGCGAAAAACCATTCCCTCAGTTTACGTATGAGCCAGAAGAAACAAGAAGACATTTTAAAGAAAACGGATGGAAAACGATTGTTGGTTTCCAAACGAGAAACCCAGTCCACCGTGCCCATGAATATATTCAAAAAACAGCACTAGAAACAGTAGATGGCTTATTTTTAAATCCGCTTGTTGGTGAAACAAAATCCGATGATATTCCAGCAGATGTTAGGATGAAAAGCTATCAAGTGTTATTGAACGGTTATTATCCAAAAGATCGCGTCTTTTTAGGTGTTTTTCCTGCTGCAATGCGTTATGCTGGACCAAAGGAAGCGATATTTCATGCGCTTGTCCGTAAAAATTATGGCTGCACACACTTTATTGTCGGTAGAGATCATGCAGGTGTGGGCGATTATTACGGCACATACGAGGCGCAGGAACTATTTGATCAATTTACGAGTGAAGAGATCGGTATCACCCCTTTAAAATTTGAACATAGCTTCTATTGCAATACATGTGAAGCGATGGCAACGCCAAAAACGTGCCCGCACGATAAAAGCGAGCATGTCATTCTTTCAGGTACCAAGGTTCGAACAATGCTTAGAAACGGTGAATTACCCCCGAGTACGTTCAGCCGAAAAGAAGTCATTGAAACATTAATCAAAGGATTAAAAAAGACGGTATCTTAAAGGAGTGTATGACATGAGTAACGAACATATCGTGTGGCATGATTCATCTATTACAAAAAAAGAATATCAACAGAAAAATAATCATACAAGCGGCATCATTTGGCTCACTGGTCTAAGTGGTTCAGGTAAATCGACGATCGCAAACGCAGCGGCTAGAGAGCTGTTTGAACAGGGCTATCAAGTCACAGTTCTTGATGGAGACAACGTACGACATGGACTCAATAAAGATTTAGGATTTTCAGATGACGATAGAAAAGAGAACATTCGGCGGATAGGAGAAGTGGCGAAACTATTTGTTGCGCAAGGGACAATTGTCATCACTGCCTTTATTTCACCATTTCAAGAAGATCGCCAAATTGTCCGACAATTAGTCGAAGATGGGGAATTTCACGAAGTGTTTTTGAAATGTGATCTCAATGTGTGTGAAGAGCGTGATCCAAAGGGGTTATATAAAAAAGCAAGAAACGGCGAAATTCTATTTTTCACTGGAATTGATTCACCGTACGAAGAACCAGCTTCACCTGAGCTTGTCCTAGATACAGGTGAATTGTCACGCGAGGAATCCAAACAGCACCTTGTTGATTATGTAAAGGAAACGACGAAATAATCGCCTGATGGCAGGGGGAGAAAGCATGATGGGGAAAGTATACATTGTTGGTGCGGGACCGGGTGATCCAGACTTAATTACATTAAAGGCCCATAAAACAATACAGCAGGCAGATGTCATTTTGTATGATCGTCTTGTCAATCAAGAGATTCTCGCCCACGCCAAACCTGAGGCGGAATTGATATATTGTGGAAAGCTGCCAAATCACCATACGATGAGACAGGAAGCCATCAATGAAGCGATTGTTGCTCATGCAAAAGAAGGGAACGTTGTCGTTCGTTTGAAAGGCGGCGACCCCTTTGTATTTGGCCGTGGCGGTGAAGAAATAGAGTGCTTAGCTGAGCACGGTATCACGTATGAGGTCATCCCAGGGATTACATCTGGTATTGCAGCGGCTGCTTATGCGGGTATTCCTGTGACGCATCGTGAATTCAGCTCAAATGTCGCCTTTGTCACAGGACATTATCAAAAGGATGAACAATTTGAAGAAAAGTGGGAGGCGCTGGCAACAGGCATTGATACTCTTGTGATCTATATGGGAGTCAAAAACGTGGAAAGAGTGCAGCGGCTTCTGCTGAAAAATGGACGTGATCCTGACACACCAGCTGCTTTCATTCACTGGGGAACCACTACTAGGCAAAAGACGACTTGCTGCACGGTGGCTACGCTGTCTGAAACAGTTGAAAAAGAAGGAATCGAGCATCCGAGTTTGATTGTTGTAGGAGAAGTTGTTCATTTTCATCAAAAGCTCAGCTGGTTTGAACCTGCACTGGTCGAAAAATGAGATGAAGGGGAAAAACACGTGGATATATCTTGTCTTTTCGTCTGATCAAAATTAAGGAGGGGTCAAATGAAACAAGCTGTACTTTATGTTGGGCATGGAAGCAGGGTAAAAGAAGCACAAGATAAAGCTATTTCTTTTATGAGAAGCTGTATGCCGTTAGTTGAAGCAGATATACAAGAGATTTGTTTTTTAGAGTTGAATGAGCCTTATATAGAAGAAGGGTTTGAAATCTGCGTGAAAAAAGGAGCAACACACATAGCGATAGTCCCGCTCCTCTTATTAACTGCCGTTCATGCGAAATCAGATATCCCAGTCGAGATTGAGAAAGTAAAAAAACGATTCCCCCAAGTCAAGGTGACATACGGAAGACCAATTGGCGTGAATCAAGAAGTCACAAAAGCCGTTGTAGTAAGGATTGAAGAGGCAGGTTATCGAGGTGAGAGAGCAAGGATCCTCTTAGTTGGCCGCGGTAGCTCTGATCCGGATGTGAAGCGGGACGTATTTGGCATTGCAGACGACGTCCGAAGCATGCTGCCTCGTACAGAGGTTCTCCCATGTTTTATTACGGCATGTGAGCCAAATTATCGAGACGTTCTAGCGCAGTTAACGTTAGATGAGCATAAGCCTGTGTATATCATTCCTTACCTTTTGTTTACGGGCATTTTAATGAAAGAGATTGAAAGTGAAGTAGATCAGGCGAGAGAACGGCTTCAGGATGTCCGTTTATGCCGGTATATTGGATTTCATCCCCATGTGAAAGCCGCTTATATGGAACGCGTGAAAGAAACCATTTTAAACAAAGAGGATGTGTTTCGTTTTCAAGGAGAAGGCCATGCTTCCAATCAATCTTGATCTAACTAATAAACAAGTGCTCATCGCTGGCGGCGGATCGGTAGCGGCAAGAAGGGCGAATGCATTAGGTACAGAGTCTTGTAGCGTCACGGTCGTTAGTCCTCACATTTGTGATGAGATGGCGCGTATCATTGATACATATGAGCTGAATTGGAAGGAAAAAAAGGTGAGCGCTGAAGATCTAAAAGGTGCATTCTTCATTGTTGCTGCAACAAACGACCCTGCAGTGAACGAATGGATCACGCAAACAGCGCAGCCTCATCAGCTTGTCAATTGTGTCAGTCAATCAGAGCTCGGTAATGTGATCATGCCAAAGGTTGTCAAAGCAGGAAAAGTGACGATTTCAGTATCAACGAGCGGGGCAAGCCCTACTCGGACAAAGCAGCTGGCTTCAGCGATTGAGAATCTGCTTGAACAAGAAGATGTAGATGCCCTTGATGCCCTCTATGTGGAAAGGAAAACACGACAGAGAAAAAGCCGATAAAATCTTATTTAAGATTTTATCGGCTTTTTTTATGTTCGCAGCTTTAGTACAACATCTTTATCAGGCGTGACAAATAATGTTTGCTGCTGATCATACGTAACAAAGCCAGGCTTTGCTCCGTTTGGTTTTTTCACATGCCGAATGGTCGTATAATCCACAGGGACAGAGCTTGACTCCTGTGCCTTAGAGAAATAGGCAGCAATTTGAGCGGCTTCAAGCAAGGTTTGTTCGTCAGGTGCTTGATGGCGTATGACGACATGTGATCCAGGAATATCCTTTGTGTGCAGCCAAATGTCATCACGAGCAGCAGCCTTTGTGGTCAAATACTCGTTTTGTTTGTTGTTTTTTCCCACCAAAATTGGAATGCCTTGAGAAGATTCATACGTTTCCAGTTGAATGGCCGACGGTTTTTTCTTTTTGGCGTGACGTTTTTGTTTGGGGCGTAAATATTTTCCTTCAACAAGCTCTTCTCTCATTTCCTCTAAATCTTTTGGTGAGGCAGAGGACAGCTGCTGGATCAGCTCTTCAAAATAAATAATTTCTTCATGTGTCCGCTCGATTTGTTCATTTACCGCCTCTACTGCATTTTTTGCCTTTTGATATTTTGTAAAATATGCCTGCGCATTTTCAGAAGGGGTTTTGTTTGTTTTTAGCGGTATCGTGATCTCTCTGCCTTCTTCATCGTAATAATTGATGACAGTCGCTTCTTTATCACCTTTTTTAATGGCATATAAATTGGCTGTTAACAATTCACCATAGAGCTGGTACTTATGTGCCTTTTGGGATTCTTCAAAGGTTCTTTTTAGTTTTTTCAGCTTGTTTTCATTTTTCTTCTTTTCATTCACAACAAACCGTTCCAGGTCAGCCGCCTGCTGTTTGACTCTGTCCCTCTCAGCTTTTCCAAAATAAAAGCGATCAAGCAGCTGGCTAAGAGAATCGAACGTCTTCATGTCGCCACTTACATGCTGAAGTTCTAATAAATAAAAGTACTCTTTGCCATTTTTTCTTGTGAACTGCGGTATAAAGGACTGAGTCCGTATAAGCTGGAACATATCTAGCAGTGTATTTGGAATCGTTTCCTGATTAGCAAGGCCAGCTCTGTGAACGGCTTCCTTTGCAAACAGAGGAGAAACTCCAGAGAATGTGTCGACAATTTGATTGGCAATTTTCCCTTCTTGAAAACGCAAATGCTTTAAAATATCACCCTTCGTCACTTCAAAAGGATTCAATTTTTGCTGTGCGGGCGGCAGAAGGTATTCATGACCTGGGAGCACCGTTCGATAGCTGTTCACGGATGGAGAAAGATGTTTCAGACCGTCAATGATCTGCTGCGTTTCGTCCTCAACAAGAATCAAATTACTGTGCCGGCCCATGATTTCAATATATAGCTTTCGGGTCTGTTCATCGCCAATTTCATTTCGGCTTCGTACGTGAAGCACGATGACCCGGTCAAATCCAACCTGTTCAAAACGTTCAATGAATCCGCCCTCAAGATGCTTTCGCAGGAGCATACAAAACATTGGAGGCTCACTTGGATTATCGTAATGATGCTCAGTGAGCTGCACTCTCGCATAGCTCGGATGAGCCGATAAAAGGAGCTTATGATTTCTCCCGTTTGCTCGGATATGAAAAATGAGCTCGTGCTTATATGGCTGATGTATTTTTGAAATTCTCCCGCCAGTTAAAGTGTCTTGTAATTCATTTGTCATACCGTATGTAAAAATGCCGTCAAATGACATGTTGGATACACCCTCTTCTTTCACACAAATCTACTGAAAGAACCTTACGCTTTCTCGTTCTTTAGGCAGTCTTATTATTATAGCATGATTTAGGACGAGTCTGAATAAACTGGCTTATAGAACACTGCATATGAGAGAGAACAAAAGAGGAGTGGGCGAGGTCAAATGAATTGGCATGAACTGAACCAAACCGATTTATTAAAAACAATGAATACATCGATAGGTGACGGACTGTCAGAAAAAGATGTACAAAAGCGGCTTGAAAAGCACGGGCCAAATGAATTGCAGGAAGGGAAAAAGGCGTCGGCTTTGATCCTCTTTTTAGCACAATTTAAAGACTTTATGGTGTTAATCTTGCTTGCGGCAACGATCATTTCTGCTTTTTTAGGTGAATACATTGATGCTGTGGCGATTATAGCGATTGTTCTCATTAATGGTGTACTCGGCTTTTACCAGGAGCGCCGGGCGGAAAAATCCCTACAAGCGCTAAAGGAATTATCAACTCCGCATGTGTATGCAAGGAGAAACAATGAGTGGGTCAAAATCCCGTCGAAACACCTCGTACCAGGGGATATTGTGAAGTTTTCAAGCGGGGACCGGATTGGGGCAGATATCAGATTACTAGAAACAAAGAGTTTAGAGATCGAAGAATCAGCCCTCACTGGAGAGTCCATCCCAGCGGTCAAACATGCAAGTCCACTTTCACGAGTCCATGTATCGCTTGGAGATTTGACGAACATGGCCTTTATGGGAACGCTTGTCACTAGAGGAAGCGGTGTGGGTATTGTCATCGGTACAGGAATGAATACAGCCATGGGACAAATAGCGGGTATGCTGGATACCGCAGGTAATATGGAAACACCGCTGCAAAGACGTCTCGAACAGCTAGGGAAAATCCTGATTGTTGCTGCTTTATTTTTAACTGTGCTCGTTGTTGTTCTTGGCGTGGTGCAAGGACATGATTTGTATCATATGTTCTTAGCGGGTGTCTCTCTCGCTGTTGCTGCCATTCCAGAAGGACTGCCGGCTATTGTAACCGTCGCACTTTCATTAGGTGTGCAGCGGATGATTAAACAAAAATCAATTGTCAGAAAGCTCCCTGCAGTGGAAACACTCGGCTGCGCCTCTATCATTTGCTCTGACAAAACAGGAACAATGACGCAAAATAAAATGACAGTGACACATGTGTGGGCAGAGGGGAAAACGTGGAATATTTCTGGCACAGGCTATGAGCCGTCTGGTGATTTCACCTTAAATGGAGAACTTGTCCATGTTGACAAACACCCAAGCCTACAAAAGGTTTTATTATATGGAGCGCTTTGTAATACATCGACCATCGTTGAAAAAGATGGGGAGATGAGGCTTGATGGAGATCCAACAGAAGGGGCACTTCTAACCGCAGCGCGTAAAGCGGGGTTTACTGAGCAATTTATAGAAGCAGGGTTTCACGTAGTAGAGGAGTTTCCTTTTGACTCAGAAAGAAAAATGATGTCAGTCGTCATAGAAACCAATGAGAAAGAGCGGTATGTTATTGCAAAAGGTGCGCCAGATGTGCTGATGAACCGTTCAAGTCATATCATGCACGGAGGACGCACAGCCTCTTTCACTCAAACCCATCGACAAGAAACAGAAGCCGCCATTCAAGGCTTAGCAAGGCAAGCACTGAGAACCATAGCCATTGCGTATAAAAAAGTTGGTCTGAAAGAAAAAATCACATCTGTTCAGCAGGCTGAAATGGATTTAACGTTTATCGGGTTAGAGGGCATGATCGATCCACCTCGTCCTGAAGTTAGGCGAGCCATCAAAGAATGCCGGGATGCTGGAATTAAAACCGTTATGATTACAGGAGATCACGTAGAAACAGCCAAAGCCATTGCAAAGGACTTGAGCCTTTTACCAAAGCAAGGAAAGGTGCTTGACGGGAAAGCGTTGGATCAGCTTAGTGACAAAAAGCTTGAGCAAATGGCTGAAAATGTATACGTCTTTGCCCGGGTATCTCCAGAGCATAAGCTGAGAATTGTGAAGGCCTACCAAAAAAATGGCCATATTGTGGCGATGACAGGTGATGGAGTCAATGATGCGCCCGCGATTAAACAGGCAGATATCGGAATATCAATGGGCATCACCGGAACAGACGTAGCCAAAGAAGCTTCCTCCCTCATTTTACTTGATGACAATTTTGCGACCATTAAATCCGCCATTAAAGAGGGACGGAATATTTACGAAAACATTCGCAAATTTGTCCGCTATTTGCTTGCCTCAAATGTTGGAGAAATTTTGGTTATGCTGTTTGCGATGCTCCTTGCGCTTCCGCTTCCTCTCGTTCCCATTCAAATTCTATGGGTAAACCTTGTGACAGACGGTCTACCAGCTATGGCACTTGGAATGGATAAGCCAGAAGGCGATGTGATGAAGAGAAAGCCGCGGAACATGAAAGAGGGAATTTTTGCGAGGGGGCTTGGCTGGAAGGTCATATCAAGGGGCTTCCTCATCGGGCTAGCCACCCTATTAGCATTTATGTTTGTATATTACCGCGATCCAAACGAACTGCAATATGCACAGACTGTCGCATTTAGCACGCTTGTGTTGGCGCAGCTCATTCATGTATTTGACTGCCGCAGTGAACGATCTATTTTTGAACGTAATCCATTTGGGAATATATACTTAATCGGAGCTGTTTTGTCATCTCTTCTTCTGATGTTTGTGGTTATTTATTATCCGCCTCTTCAGCCAATTTTCAAAACGGTGGCAATTGCACCATTTGATTGGCTGCTGATTATCGGTATGTCCGCACTGCCAACTTTTTTACTGGCAGGATCACTTTTGACAAGAAAAAAATAATTCGTTATGGTATAATTTTGAGGTAATAGTGTCTTCTATTACCTTTTTCATTTTATTCTTATGAAAGAATTGGGTGTTTTGACATGATACGCAGTATGACGGGATTCGGCCAAGCGAGTAAAACCGATGAAGAACTGACAGTGTCAGTCGAGCTAAAATCGGTCAATCACCGTTTTAAAGAGGTTCATGCCCGTTTGCCGAGGCCGCTTTTATATTTAGAAGATACATTGAAAAAAATCATTCTTCGTCACGTTCAGCGTGGTAGAATTGAGCTGTTTGTTACGATTGAAGGCGGTAAACTAGCAAGCCGGTCTCTTCAGATTGACTGGTCGCTTCTTGATGAATACATGAAAGCCGCAAAGGACCTCGCGGACCGCTATCACATTTCTGGCATCAAGCATGCACATGACTTACTTGAGCTGGAACATGCCGTTCAGGTAGAAGAGTCGGTCAGCCGAAATGAGCAGCTGGAGCATTTGCTGATAGAAGCCTGTGAAACTGCTGTCGAGGAGCTTTGCTTCATGAGGGAGCAAGAGGGGACATCTCTTCAAAAAGATTGTGAGCTCAGACTATCTGAACTAGAGGCCTATACAGAAGAAATAAAAGAATTTGCACCAGAGGTTGTGAGTCAGTACAAAGAGCGATTGAATCAAAGATTGCAAGAATGGATCGGAGAGGCGCTTGAAGAAAACCGGCTAGTCACAGAGGCTGCCATTTTTGCTGATCGATGTGACATTACGGAAGAGATCACGAGATTAAAAAGTCATTTCCAGCAATTTCAGCAAATCCTGACGCAAGGCGGCGCTGTCGGCCGGAAACTTGACTTTCTTGTACAGGAGCTCAACCGTGAAGTGAACACCATTGGATCAAAAGCGAACCATCACCATTTAACAAAGCTGGTGGTTGAAATGAAAAGTGCTATTGAAAAAATAAAAGAACAAGTGCAAAATATAGAATAGTCATTGTGTATGCTGTTTACAGTGCGTCTCTTTCGGGGAGACTAGAGACGTTTATATTACAGGGGGACGAAAGAAGATGACCATAAAGTTGATCAATATCGGATTTGGAAACATCATTTCAGCGAACCGGATGATTTCGATCGTCAGTCCAGAATCAGCACCGATTAAACGAATGATACAAGACGCAAGAGATCGAGGCATGCTCATAGATGCTACATACGGAAGAAGAACCCGTGCTGTTGTCATTATGGACAGTGACCATGTCATTTTATCTGCCGTTCAGCCTGAGACTGTTGCGCAAAGACTTTCTGTAAAAGAAGAAATCATAGATGAAGGGCAGGGGTAATACGCCATTATGAAAGAAAGAGGACTTTTAATCGTTCTCTCTGGACCTTCGGGAGTTGGAAAAGGAACGGTCAGACAAGCCATTTTCTCCCAAGAAGATACGAAATTTGAATACTCTATTTCTGTGACGACGCGCAAACCGCGTGAAGGTGAAAGAAATGGTGTCGATTATTTTTTTAAAACCAGGGAAGAATTTGAAGATATGATTAAAAACAAAAAGCTGTTAGAATGGGCAGAATATGTAGAGAATTACTACGGTACGCCTGTTGACTATGTTGAACAGACACTAAGCGAAGGAAAAGATGTTTTCCTTGAGATCGAAGTGCAGGGTGCACTTCAAGTAAGAGAGGCATTCCCAGAAGGACTTTTTATCTTCCTTGCACCGCCTAGTCTTTCAGAGCTTCAAAACCGCATCATTACACGTGGTACAGAGTCTGAGGACCTCATTCGAAACCGAATGGCAGCTGCGAAAGAAGAGATTGAAATGATGGATGCTTACGACTATGTCGTTGAAAACGATGATGTCGAGCTTGCTTGTGAAAGAATCAAAGCGATCGTCCTTGCAGAGCACTTGCGAAGAGACAGAGTCGCACCAAGATATAAAAAAATGCTGGGGGTAGAATAAACCATGTTAGATCCTTCAATTGACTCTTTGATGAACAAACTTGATTCAAAATATACGCTTGTGACAGTGTCTGCACGTCGGGCACGTGAAATGCAAATCCTTCAAGATCAACAAATCGAAAATACAAAGTCTTACAAATGTGTAGGGAAAGCACTTGAAGAAATCGACGCTGGTCTTTTGACATTTGAAAAAGAAGATCAAGAATAATCCATCGCTTCTGCAACGCAGATAGGGTACGTTCAAAAAAGTCAAAACTACGATTGGTTTTGACTTTTTTGAATTGTAACCGAATTTGTGAAAGAGGACGTTAAGGGGGACAAACAAATGTTACAGTCAAAAAATATTTTGCTCGGCGTCAGTGGAGGAATTGCCGTATATAAAACAGCAGCACTAACTAGTAAACTCATACAGGCAGGCGCAAATGTAAGAGTGATTATGACGGAGTCTGCCCGTGAGTTTGTGTCTCCGCTCACCTTTCAAGCCCTATCTCGGAATGAGGTCTATGTCGATACGTTTAAAGAGAACAATCCAAAAGTCATTGCACATATTGATGTCGCTGACTGGGCCGATCTCATTCTCGTTGCCCCTGCAACAGCACATACGATTGGAAAAATGGCTGCAGGACTCGCAGATGATATGCTGACAACCACCTTGCTTGCTTCAACAGCACCTGTATGGATCGCACCGGCGATGAATGTGCATATGTATGATCACCCAGCTGTGAAGCGGAACATTCGCACATTATATGAAGATGGATACCGGTTTATTGAGCCCAGTGAAGGCTATTTAGCCTGTGGATACATTGGAAAAGGGAGATTAGAGGAGCCTGAGAAGATCGTTGAGCATATTCGTGCGTTTTTCGAAGAGCCAAAAAGCTTGCCGTTTTCAGGGAAAAAAGTCGTGGTGACAGCAGGTCCTACTCGAGAGGTGATCGATCCTGTCCGTTTCTTTACAAATCGATCTACCGGCAAAATGGGCTATGCCATTGCAGAAGCTGCCCAGCAAATAGGAGCTGATGTGACGCTTATTTCAGGACCTGTTTCTTTGACTGCTCCTGACCATGTAGACGTGGTGCGCGTTGAATCGGCTGAGGACATGTATCAGGCTGCAATAGATGTGTACGAGGAAGCAGACATTGTGATTAAATCAGCAGCAGTTGCCGATTACACCCCTGTAACGAATTATTCTCACAAAATAAAAAAACAGGATGGCGCACTGGAGATTGAATTCATGCGGACAAAAGATATTTTAAAAGAGCTAGGGGAAAGAAAAGAGCATCAAGTGCTTGTCGGTTTTGCAGCTGAAACGCAGGACGTAGAATATTACGCAAAAAAGAAAATCCAATCCAAGCATTTAGATATGATTGTCGCGAACAATGTAACAGCAGAGGGTGCAGGCTTTGGCACGGATACAAATGTAGCTGCAATCATCAAAGCAGACGGAACAAAAAGAGAACTGCCGATGATGAGCAAAAAAGACCTCGCTTTTGAGATATTAAAGGAGGCAAAGCAGCTGTTGCCAGAAGAGCGTGATCGAGCATGATTACTGAAGTCATAGTGGATGTCACGACAAAAGCCGTTGATCGGCCATTTGATTATCGTGTGCCAGATCGGTTCAAAGACCTCGTTAAGGCAGGAATGAGGGTCGTCGTTCCTTTTGGTCCGAGAAAGATTCAAGGGTTTGTGACAAAAGTCAAAGATGTAACAGACGTAAAAACAGGAAACATCAAGGACATTGTGGATTTATTTGATTTATCTCCTGTTCTGACAGATGAGCTATTGGAGCTTTCCCACTGGCTGACGGAAAAAACATTGTCCTATCATAATACGGCTCTTCAATCAATGCTGCCAGCAGCAATGAAGGCCAAATATGAAAAAGAAATTCAGATGTTAGCAGATGAAGAACTTCCGCAGTCATTGAAAGAGCTTTTCGGTCAGCAAGAAAGTATTCTTTACGCTGACATCCCGCCTGAACAACTAAAACAGGTTCAAAAGCATGTCCAAAAAGGCCATCTAGAAATGAGATATCATGTCTCTCAAAAATCTGGAAAGAAAAAGGTTCGTACGCTTCAGGTCGCATTATCAAAAGAAAGGCTTGAAGAAAAGCAACAGCAGCTAAAGAAAAATGCGGTGAAACAAAAAGAATTGCTGTCCTTTTTACTTCATTCGAAGGAGACCACCTTTTTAGCAAAAGACTTACAGCAGCAAACAGGGGTGAGTTCTCAAACGCTAAAAACCTTTATTAAAGAAGGTCTGTTTACAGAAAGCTATGAAGAGATCTATCGAGATCCTTATAAAGACCGAGAGTTTACACAATCTGAATCACTCGATCTCACTACAGAGCAAGCAGAAGCGGCGAAACACATTCATCAAGCAGTGAGTGATCATAAGCACAAAACCTTTCTGCTTCACGGGGTGACAGGTAGCGGGAAAACGGAGATTTATTTACAAACCATTGATCATGTCCTTCAAAAAGGAAAAGAAGCGATCGTATTAGTTCCTGAAATCTCCTTAACCCCTCAAATGGTCCAGCGGTTTAAAGAACGATTTGGCTCAAATGTGGCTGTACTTCATAGCGGATTATCGACAGGGGAAAAATATGATGAATGGCGGAAAATTCACCGCAAGGAAGTCAAGCTTGTCGTAGGGGCAAGATCAGCTATTTTTGCGCCGTTTGAAAATCTAGGAATGATTATCATAGATGAAGAGCATGAATCTTCCTATAAACAAGAAGAAATGCCTCGTTACCATGCCAAGGATGTGGCGATTGAACGAGCAAGACGGCATCAATGTCCAGTAGTATTAGGAAGTGCAACACCATCGCTTGAGTCATATGTGCGTGCCAAAAAAGGTGTGTATACATTGCTAACACTAAAGCACCGCGTAAACCAGCAGCAATTGCCGCACGTGTCGTTAATTGATATGAGAGAAGAATTAAGGAATGGCAACCGGTCCATGTTTTCAGAAGAATTAATGAACCGATTAAAAGAGGTTCTTGAAAGGAAAGAACAAGCTGTCTTATTTTTGAATAAAAGAGGTTATTCATCCTTTGTGATGTGCCGTGATTGCGGATATGTGGAGCAATGTCCTCATTGCGAGATTTCTCTCACCTATCACCGCTATCAAAAACGACTAAAGTGTCATTATTGCGGTCATGAAGCCCCTGTACCCGTTGAATGTCCAGAATGCCATAGTGAACATATTCGCTATTTTGGTACAGGCACGCAGCGTGTTGAAGAAGAGCTCACAAAGGTATTGCCTGAAGCGAGGGTGATCCGAATGGATGTGGATACAACCTCTCGAAAAGGCGCGCATGAAAAGCTTTTAACCTCTTTTGGCAACAAAGAAGCGGATATTTTGCTAGGGACGCAGATGATTGCAAAAGGCCTAGATTTTCCAGATGTCACACTTGTCGGTGTACTGAGTGCGGATACGTCCCTTCATATCCCTGATTTTCGTGCAAGTGAAAAAACATTTCAGCTTCTCACGCAAGTCAGCGGAAGGGCGGGACGTCATGAAAAAGTGGGCTCAGTTATTATTCAATCGTATACGCCTTCGCACTATAGCATTGAATTAACAAAGCACCATGACTATGAAGCCTTTTATGAGCAGGAGATGCTGCATCGTCGTCAGCAGTCCTATCCGCCATTTTACTTTTTGGCAATGGTAACTGTATCACATGAAGAAGCGAAGAAGGCAGCACATGTCGCTGATAGCATTGTTCAGTTCCTGAAAATCAACTGTGCACCGAACACAAGAATCCTTGGACCGGCTGCATCTCCAATCGCTAAGATCAAAGATAGATATCGATATCAATGCGTGATAAAATACAAAAGGGAAAATGAACTGGCAAGTTTATTACGGAAAATACAAGATCATTATCAAAAAGAAATGGAACAAAAACAGTTGATGATTTCAATAGATATGAATCCATATATGATGATGTAAAACGGAGGGCTTTCAGTGGCAGTAAAACCAATAGTCATACATCCTGCAGAAGTGCTTGAACAAAAGACAGCGCTTGTCGATACTTATGATAAAAAGCTCAAAAAACTGCTAGATGATATGTACGATACAATGCTTGAGCTAGATGGAGTGGGACTTGCAGCTCCGCAAATTGGCATCTCAAAAAGAATCGCAGTTGTAGATATAGGAGAAGAATCTGACAGAATTGACTTAGTGAATCCCGGGATTCTTGAAGTGAAAGGAAGCCAAACAGACATTGAAGGCTGCCTGAGCTTTCCATCCTTATACGGCACTGTAGAAAGAGCAAGTTATGTGAAGGTGAAAGCCTTTGATAAGAAAGGCAAACCATTTACAATAGAAGCAGAAGGATTTTTAGCAAGAGCATTATTGCACGAAATTGATCATTTAGACGGCGTATTATTCACGTCGAAAATCATTCAAACCTATACAGAAAAAGAACTTGCGGAAATGGAAGGGTGAAGAAAATGGCACGTATTGTATTTATGGGAACCCCTGATTTCTCAGTACCTATGCTAGAAACACTAATTACAGACGGATACGAAGTCGCAGGGGTCGTCACACAGCCAGATCGCCCGAAAGGCAGAAAACGAGTGCTGACACCGCCTCCTGTGAAAGTAGAAGCCCTAAAACATGGCATTCCTGTTTTACAGCCTGAAAAGGTACGTCTTGATGAAGAAATCGATAAAGTGCTTGCGCTAAAGCCGGATTTAATCGTGACAGCAGCATTTGGACAAATTTTGCCAAAAAGATTACTGGATGAGCCTGAATTTGGCTGTATTAATGTTCATGCCTCATTGCTGCCAGAGCTAAGAGGCGGTGCGCCAATCCATTATGCGATCCTACAAGGTAAAAAGAAAACAGGCATAACGATCATGTACATGGTTGAAAAGCTCGATGCAGGTGACATGATTAGCAAAGTAGAAGTAGAAATTGATGAATTAGACAACGTGGGGACATTGCATGATAAATTAAGTATAGCAGGCGCAGCATTACTAAAGGATACTGTTCCAAACGTTCTAAGTCGATCCATCTCTCCGATCCCGCAAAATGAAGAGGTGGCAACCTATGCACCAAATATTAAGCGAGAGCAAGAAAGATTAGACTGGACAAAACCCGGAGACGAGCTTTACAACCAAGTTCGCGGCTTAAATCCATGGCCAGTTGCCTATACTGAATGGAACGGCGCTAATTTGAAAATTTGGGAAGCGAAAAAAGTTGCGCTTCAAGTGCAAAGAGAGCCTGGAGAAGTGATCGAGCTTCAAAAACAAGGACCAGTTATTGCGACTGGGAATCAGCAAGGTCTTTTGTTAACAAGTGTACAGCCAGCTGGAAAGAAAAAAATGAGCGGGGAAAACTTCTTAAGAGGCGCAAATATAGAAATTGGACAGAAATTAGGGTTAATGAATGAAGAAAAGTAATGTGAGAGAAATAGCGCTAAACGCTTTAATCAAACTCGAACAAAACCAAGCTTACAGTAATTTGCTTTTGCAGTCAGTCATGAAAGATCAAGAGCTGGCTGATCAGGACAAACCACTGTTAACGGAGCTTGTGTACGGTACACTGCAAAATAAGCTAGCACTTGACTATATGCTGGCTCCCTTTGTGAAAAAACCACAAAAGGTGGCCCCGTGGGTCATGCAGCTATTACGTATGTCCCTTTATCAAATGGTCTACCTTAAAAAAATCCCACATCGTGCAACCATCCATGAAGCAGTCGAACTAACGAAAAAGGGCGGGCATAAAGGCATTTCATCACTTGTCAACGGCGTTCTTCGTTCTGTACAAAGAGAAGGCGTTCCGTCTTTTGATGCAATCAAAGAACCGGTAAAGCGACTCTCGATTGAAACAAGCCACCCATTATGGCTCGTAAAGGAGTGGGTTCAAGCTTATGGCTTTGAAGAAGCAGAAAGCATGTGTCGCATTCATTTAGTACCGCCAAAGCAAGCCCTTCGTGTGAATCGAATGAAAACTGATCGAGTGACATTACAGCATGAACTGATGGATGGAGGGATTGAAACAGAGCTTGGCGACTTATCTGAGGATGCACTGAAGCTTATGAAAGGATCCATTGTATCAATTCCTTCCTTTCAAAAAGGCTATGTGACCATTCAAGATGAAAGCTCAATGCTTGTTGCAAGAGCGCTGGACCCTCAACCGGGAGAAACGGTACTTGACGCCTGCGCGGCGCCTGGCGGCAAATCAACACATATCGCAGAGCGAATGAACGATGAGGGGAAAATTGTTTCACTTGATTTACATGAACACAAAGTGAAACTCATTAAACAAGCAGCAAAGCGGCTGAACCTGACTCACATTGAGGCAAAAGCGCTTGATGCAAGGAAAGCAACGGAACATTATAGCGAAGCTTCGTTTGACCGTATACTAATTGATGCACCATGTTCAGGTTTTGGCGTCATCAGAAGAAAACCAGACATGAAATATACAAAGTCTAAAGAAGACTCAGCAAGGCTTGCGACAATTCAGCAAGCGATACTACACGAAGCAGCCCCGCTTCTAAAACCCAGGGGAATCCTTGTATACAGTACATGTACAATGGATCCAATAGAAAATCAACAAGTGATTCATGCGTTTTTACAGAAACACCAAGAATTCGAACCCGATCTATCTCTTAATGAACGGCTGCCTGAGCAGGTTGCTCCGTTTGTTCAAAACGGAAGTGTGCAAATTCTTCCTCATTATTTCGGAACAGATGGTTTCTTTATTTGCAGCATGAGAAAGAAGGGATAAAAAATGACTGAACAAAAACAAAAAGTAAGAAAAGAACTGAAAACAGACATGCCGTCGATCTACTCATTTGAGCTTCATGAAATCAAAGAATGGTTAAAAGAACATGGTGAAAAGCCTTTCCGTGCAACCCAAATTTTTGAGTGGCTTTATGAGAAACGTGTCACATCCTACGATCAAATGTCTAACCTTTCAAAGGCTTTAAGGGAAAAATTAAAGGGCCAATTTGCAATCACCACATTAAAAACAGTGATCAAACAAACATCTCAAGATGGAACGATTAAATTTTTATTTGAACTGCACGACGGCTATACAATTGAAACAGTTCTCATGCGTCATGAATACGGCAACTCTGTTTGTGTCACAACACAGGTCGGCTGTAGAATTGGCTGTACGTTCTGTGCTTCTACACTTGGCGGGTTGAAACGAAACCTTGAAGCAGGTGAGATCGTTGCCCAAGTATTAAAAGTACAGCAGGCACTTGATGAAACAGATGAAAGAGTCAGCTCTGTTGTGATCATGGGAATTGGTGAACCGTTTGATAACTTTGACGAAATGCTTGCATTCCTTAAAATCATTAACCATGACAATGGCTTAAATATTGGCGCGCGTCATATTACGGTTTCTACAAGCGGGATCATTCCAAAGATCTATCAATTTGCCGATGAGCAAATGCAAATCAACTTTGCTGTCTCACTGCACGCACCAAATACAGAGATTAGAAGCCGCCTGATGCCGATCAATAAAGCGTATAAGCTGCCAAAATTAATGGAAGCCATTGAATACTACATTCAAAAAACAGGCAGACGTGTGAGCTTTGAATATGGCCTGTTTGGCGGAGTAAATGATCAAGTTCATCACGCTGAAGAGCTTGCTGATTTATTAAAAGGAATCAAATGCCACGTGAACCTGATCCCGGTGAACTATGTACCGGAGAGAGATTATGTCAGAACACCAAGAGAACAAATCTTCCTATTTGAAAAAACACTGAAAGAACGAGGCGTAAATGTAACGATTAGACGAGAGCAAGGACATGATATTGATGCTGCTTGCGGTCAGCTAAGAGCGAAGGAGCGTCAGGAAGAGACGAGGTGACGAATGTTGATAAGGGCAGCCTTTCAAACCGATACAGGAAAAGTCCGTCAGCATAATGAAGATGATGCAGGTATTTTTGAAGCAAAAGAAGACACACTTCTCGCTGTTGTAGCAGATGGAATGGGAGGTCATCTTGCTGGTGATGTAGCCAGCAAGATGGTAGTCTCTTCATTAAAAGAACACTGGGAGGAAACATCTTCAATTCCAAATAAACCAGCCGATCAAGAAAGCTGGTTAATTTCAAAAATTAGTGAAATTAATGACCAAGTACATGAACATGCGAAAAACAATGAGGCGTGTCAAGGAATGGGAACGACCATTGTTTGTGCGCTTGTTCATTTGCAAACGGTCACTATTGCCCATATTGGAGACAGCCGCTGCTACTTACTAAGAGAAGGAGTGCTAACCCAATTAACGGATGACCACTCGCTTGTCAATGAGCTTGTGAAAACGGGTGAGATCTCAAAAGCAGATGCGGAGTATCATCCAAGAAAAAATGTACTGACAAAAGCCTTAGGCACAGACAAGTACGTTCAAATCGATGCACGTACCTTTGAAGTTGACCTAGGAGATCAAATTTTGCTTTGCTCAGATGGGTTATCGAATAAAATAGAAGAAGAGATATTGGTTCATATTTTAACGCAAACGACTGCACCTGATGAAAAAGTAACAGAGTTAATTCAGACAGCGAATGACAACGGCGGTGAAGATAACATTACAGCAGTACTGTTAGAAATCTCCTCCCAAACAGAGGAGGGTGACAGCAAGTGTTGATCGGAAAAAGGATCAGCGGCCGTTATCATATTCTTCGTGTCATAGGCGGAGGCGGAATGGCAAACGTTTATTTGGCAGAAGATATGATTTTAGATCGCGAAGTAGCGATTAAAATTTTGCGGTTTGACTTTGCAAGTGATGATGATTTAATTAGACGGTTTCGGCGAGAAGCGCAATCAGCGGCAAGTTTAGATCATACAAATATTGTTAGTATCTACGATGTAGGGGAAGAAGATGACATTTATTATATTGTCATGGAATATGTCGAGGGGATGACGCTGAAGGAATACATACACGCCAACGGACCGCTTCATCCAAAAGAAGCCGTTCGCATCATGGAGCAAATCGTTGCGGCAATGGAAGAAGCCCATGCGAAACAGCTCGTCCATCGGGACATTAAGCCTCACAATATATTAATAGACAACATGGGGAACATCAAAGTGACTGATTTTGGGATTGCTATGGCACTCAGCTCAACGACCATCACCCATACAAATTCTGTCCTAGGCTCCGTGCACTATTTATCTCCAGAACAAGCACGCGGAGGTCTTGCAACGAAAAAATCAGACATCTATTCACTAGGCATTGTGCTTTATGAACTCATCTCAGGATGCATGCCGTTTGAAGGAGAATCAGCTGTCAGTGTGGCGCTAAAGCATTTGCAATCAGAACCGCCATCTGTGAGAAGATGGAATCCTTCTGTTCCACAAAGTGTGGAAAACATCATTTTAAAGGCGATGGCCAAGGATCCATTTTATCGATATGAAGATGCGTCTGAAATGCAAAAAGACTTAAAAACAGCCTTCGACCCTTCGAGACTAAAAGAAAAGCGTTTTGTCATTGAAGAAGATCATGAAGCAACGAAAGCCATCCCAATTATAAAAGATCATCAAGTAGACCAACACAATGAAAAAGCAGCCGTCCATCCGCCTCAAAAACCGAAGAAAAAAGAGAAACAAAAACCGAAAAAGAAACGAAAAAAATGGCCGCGGATTTTGGCGTCGATCTTATTTGTTTTGACAGCTGCAACAATTTTAGCCATCACTGTGTTTCCTGGATTGCTCTTTCCAAAAGATGTTGAGGTCGTCGATGTATCTGGTATGACGTTTGAAAAAGCAGAAGATACCTTGAAAAAAGCCGGATTGACCGTCGTTTCTGGACCCATTGATATCGCAGATGAGAAGGTTGAAAAAGGACTTGTTGTCAAAACAGATCCGAAAATCGGCACAAAGGTAAAAGAAGGAACGGAGATTCAGCTTTATAAAAGTACAGGCAAAGAAAAGACCGAATTACCTGATGTAACTGGCGAAAAGGTTGAGAAGGCAAAAGAATTATTAGAGAAAAAAGGGTTTAAACAGGTCGTCGTGGAGGAAGTGAATGATAATGACACCGAATCAGGGCTTGTCTTGGAACAGAAACCTTCAGCAAATACAGAGCTTGTCGCAGCTGATGAGGAAGTGACTTTGACAGTCAGCATAGGACCTGCCGATATTACATTGCGGGATTTAACGACATATAGTAAACAGGCTGCATCGAATTATTTAGAGGACAATGGACTCAAGCTTGATGAAAAAGAAGCGTATTCTGATGATGTTCCAAAAGGCGAGGTCATGAAGCAGGAACCAAGTGCGGGAACTACTGTCAAAATAGGTGATACAGTCAAGATCACATTTTCACTTGGACCGAAGAAAAAGCCGGCCAAAACAGTGACGGAAAAGATTTCGATCCCATATGAACCAGAAACGGAAGGGCAAGTAATGAATGTCCAAATCTCCATTGACGATGCAGAGCATAGCATTTCTGATTTATATGAAACCTTTAAAATCACTGCACCAACCAAACGAACCATAAAATTTAAAATTGAACCAGGTCAAAAAGGATATTATCAGGTGACGGTTGATGATAAAGTGGTGAGCTCCAAAACGATCGAATATCCTGATGATGAATAAAGGAGGGACTTTATGCCTGAGGGCAAAATTATTAAAGCATTAAGCGGCTTTTATTATGTACTGGATCAGTCTGAAGAAAAAGTGATTCAGTGCAGAGCAAGAGGTATTTTTCGAAAAAACAAAATTACACCTCTTGTTGGAGATTATGTCGTCTATCAAGCAGACAACGATAAGGAAGGCTACTTATTGGAAGTAAAAGAGCGGACAAATGAACTTGTTCGGCCACCTATCAGTAACGTCGCTCAAGCGGTACTTGTGTTCTCAGCGACAGAGCCTACCTTTAGCACATCGCTTTTAGACAGGTTCCTAGTGCTTGTTGAAGCTAATCATATAGAGCCGATTATCTGTATCACAAAAATTGATTTGCTGAAGACAGAGCAAGAGCGTGAAACAATACAAGCATATGCAGAGGACTATCGACAAATTGGATATGACGTACATTTAACCTCTACAATTGTAGGGGACGGAATTGAAAAGCTGATCCCGCATTTTCATAATAAAATCACCGTGTTTGCAGGTCAGTCTGGTGTAGGAAAGTCCTCCCTTTTAAATGCGATGAGCCCTGATTTGGCACTGAAAACAAATGATATTTCATCCCATCTTGGCAGGGGGAAACATACGACAAGACATGTGGAACTCATTCGTACAGCTGAAGGGCTCATTGCAGATACACCCGGCTTTAGCTCACTCGAATTTGCCGGTATCGAAGCGGAAGATTTAGGGCTGTACTTTTTAGAAATCAGAGAGCGGAGTACGGATTGTAAGTTTAGATGCTGTTTACACGTGAAAGAGCCTGGCTGTGCCGTCAAAGATGCGGTAAAGCATGAGCAAATCAGAGAGTATCGCTATCAGCATTATTTAGAGTTTTTAACTGAAATCAAAGACAGAAAGCCGAGGTACTAAATCATGGTTTATATTGCCCCATCCATTCTATCAGCAGATTTCGCCAATTTGGAGAGAGATATCCGTGATGTGGAACAAGGCGGAGCGGATTATATTCATATCGATGTCATGGACGGTCATTTCGTACCGAATATCACATTTGGATCAAATGTAGTAGAGGCGATCAGGCCGCATACAGGTCTTCCGCTGGATGTTCATTTAATGATTGAACAGCCAGACCGGTATATCCCTGCCTTCGCAAAAGCGGGCGCTGACATCATTTCTGTTCATGTTGAGGCGTGTCTGCACTTACACCGGACGATACAGCACATCAAAGAACAAGGTGTAAAAGCAGGGGTCGTCCTCAACCCGCATACACCCGTTTCTCAAATTGAGCATGTATTAGAGGATGTGGACCTGGTGTTATTCATGACGGTGAATCCTGGTTTTGGTGGACAGGCGTTTATTTCATCCGTACTCTCTAAGGTAAAAGAGGTCAAGGTACTTAGTGAACAAAAGGGATTAGCCGACTTACTCATTGAAATAGACGGCGGTGTCAATGTAGAAACAGCAAAGAGCTGTAAAGAAGCAGGCGCTAATTTACTTGTGGCCGGCTCAGCGGTATATGGAAAAGACAACCGCGCAGCAGCCATTCAGGCGATTCGAGAAGCGTAAAGAAAGGAACCAAAGTCATTGTGATCTTTGGTTCTTTTTAAATAGAGAGGAGCGTATAACATGAACATACATATTGTAGCCGGCGGTCCTTTTAAATATATCCCGGCCTTTGAACATGAGGCATCAAAGGATGACATTCTCTGGGTCGGTGTAGACCGAGGAACCCTCTTCTTACTAGAGCACGGCATTGTTCCTGCGAGAGCATTTGGTGATTTTGATAGTGTGACAGAAGAAGAGCTTCGCGAGCTAAAAAAGACATTGCCTACCCTGAATGTATTTCAGGCAGAAAAAAATGAAACCGATTTAGAGCTTGCGCTTCATTGGGCCTTGGACCAGCACCCGGCGCATATTCAAATTTACGGCATCACAGGTGGAAGAGCTGATCATTTTCTGGGGAATATCCATCTCCTTTACCAAGGCATTCAGCACAAGCAGAACATCACCCTAGTGGACAAACAAAATATCATTCAGATGTTTGGACCTGGTACATATGAAATCAAACAAGACTCAGACAAAAAATATGTATCGTTTCTTTCCTTTGGTACACCAGTTGAAAAGCTGACATTAAAAGGTTTCAAATATCCACTGAAAAATTGTCATATTGAGCCTGGTTCCACACTATGTATTAGTAACGAACTCATCCACTCAAATGGTACTTTTTCTTTTCATGAAGGCATATTATTAATGGTAAGAAGCAAAGATTGACCAACCTATCAATGTGGATGGCTGATTAAGCTCAATTGTGCTGGTAGCGGTACTTTTAGGAGGGGGACAAAATGAAATTTTATACAATCAAACTGCCTAGATTTCTTGGCGGCATTGTCCGTGCGATGCTTGGTTCATTTAAGAAAGATTAATGAGTAATCTCCTTTATTTCCACATAAAACGCCTGCTACAATTAACTGTAGCAGGCGTTTACTCTTGCTTATACACGCTCAACTTTACCAGATTTCAAAGCTCGAGCTGATACATATACTCTTTTAGGCTTACCGTTCACTAAAATACGAACTTTTTGAAGGTTCGCGCCCCATGTACGTTTTGTAGAGTTCATTGCGTGAGAACGGTTGTTCCCAGCTTTTGTTTTTCTGCCTGTAATAACGCATTTACGTGCCATTTGTTTCCCTCCTAACTGCGAAAACATCATCATATTCTTCATATACGTACTTAGAGATGCCTCAAGATACTTTAATAATTTACCACAGCTTCAAGGGGTTTGCAAGGATTGTTTACTCCTCTTTCAAGAAAAATACCTTGACAACTTGATAAAAAATCGAGACTAATGATTTCTTTTAAAAAGAAGGGTCTTATAGTAAAATAGTGATAACTCAGGGCAATTTCTCAAAAAGGGGGAACCAATGTGTCCATTGAACTTAGAACGAAATACGGACAAATTGATATATCAAATGAAGTCATTGCAATGGTGGCAGGAGGCGCTGCGATCGATTGCTATGGTATTGTTGGCATGGCGTCCAAAAATCAAATGAAGGACGGCTTGACGGATATTCTCCGCAAAGAGAACTTCAGCCGGGGTGTTCTTGTGCGTCAAAAAGAAGACCGCATTCATATTGATATGTACATCATCGTCAGCTACGGTACAAAAATATCAGAAGTCGCACATAATGTTCAAACGAAAGTCAAATATACGATTCATCACACGATGGGACTTTCTGTTGACTCAGTCAACATTTATGTACAAGGAGTAAAAGTTACGAACCCGTAGTAAGGAGGAACTATATTGTCTATTAGAAATCTTGATGGCCGCTCATTTGCAAAAATGATTCTTGCAGGTGCTCACCATCTTTCTCAAAACGCACAAATTGTTGATGCGTTAAATGTTTTTCCAGTGCCAGACGGAGACACGGGGACAAATATGAATTTGTCGATGACTTCAGGAGCAAAAGCAGTTGAAGAAACAAATACCGATCACATTGGTAAGGTCGGGGTGGCTCTGTCGAAAGGGCTATTGATGGGGGCAAGAGGAAACTCAGGTGTGATCCTGTCTCAGCTCTTCAGAGGTTTCAGCAAAAATATAGAACAAAAAGAGGCGATTGATGCCAAAGAATTTGCCCTTGCCTTACAGGCGGGTGTTGATACAGCATATAAAGCCGTGATGAAACCGATTGAAGGGACGATCTTAACGGTTGCAAAGGATGCAGCAAAGAAAGCGGTTGCTGTTTCAGCGACAGAAGATCAAATTGATCATGTTCTTGAATTAACGATTGAAGAGGCAAAAGCGTCCCTTGATCGAACACCAGATCTGCTACCTGTCTTAAAAGAAGTGGGCGTTGTAGATAGTGGAGGTAAAGGACTTCTATGCGTATATGAAGGTTTCCTTGCTTCGTTAAGAGGGGAAGAGCTCCCTCCTAAAACAGCTTCTTTGCCAACATTAAAAGAACTAGTCAGTGCAGAGCATCATAAAAGTGCACAAAGTCATATGAACACAGAAGATATTGAATTTGGCTATTGTACAGAATTTATGGTGAAATTTGAAGATGACAAACAGTCCTTTGAAGAAAATGCCTTCAGAGAAAACTTAAGCGAATTTGGAGATTCCCTTCTTGTGGTATCTGATGAGACGCTAGCGAAGGTTCATATTCATGCAGAGCAGCCAGGAGAAGTCTTAACATATGCACAGCGCTACGGCAGCTTGATCAATATGAAAATAGAAAACATGAGAGACCAGCATAGCTCGATCGTGAATGAAGAAAAAGATCACTCGTCTGCTGCACCAAAAGCGCCTGCTGCTGAAAAGCAGCGCTTTGGAGTAGTGAGTGTCGCAATGGGAGAAGGAATTGCTGATTTGTTTAAAAGTATCGGGGCTTCCGTCGTCATCGAAGGTGGACAAACGATGAATCCGAGCACTGAAGACATTGTCAAAGCAATTGAAAACATACATGCCGAAACCGTTTTTATCTTACCTAATAACTCTAATATTGTCATGGCAGCTAAACAGGCGGCAACTGTCTCAAGTCGTGAGGTCATAGTGATTCCGACGAAGACCGTACCACAAGGAATGTCGGCAATTCTTTCTCTAAATGAAACAGCTTCAAACAAAGACAACGAAGCAGCAATGTTAGAAGCGATTGATTATGTAAAAAGCGGCCAGATTACCTTTGCAGTGAGAGATACCCAAATAGATGGGATCGACATTGCCAAAGACGATTATATGGGTCTATTCAATGGGAAAATCACTTTAACGGCTAAAAATCAATTGGATGCAGCCAAAGAGCTGTTAAGCCAAATGGTGACAGAAGACGATGAGATTGTCACGATTATTAAAGGAGAAGACGCATCATCTGAGGAGATGGAAGCGTTAGAAGCATTTATTGAGGAAACATTTGAAGATGTAGAAGTTGAAGTCCACGATGGAAGACAGCCGCTTTATTCATATATTTTTGCTGTTGAATAATGAAAGAAGGGCACATAAAGCTCTTCTTCTTCTTTTGCAATTTTTTACGAAGGATTCATCGGTGAAATGAGTTGCGGGAAACAAATGAATCCATTAGTCTAAAGGAAGAAACAAACCAATACGTGAGTGGTTATGAGAGGGGAAGACCTATGAAATTTAGAAGTGTGTTTGATATTATTGGACCCGTTATGATTGGTCCATCAAGTTCGCACACAGCGGGTGCGGCTCGTATAGGAAGAGTGGCTCGTAGCTTATTCGGAAGAGAACCGAAACGAATTGTCGTTTCATTTTATGGTTCTTTTAAAGATACGTATAAAGGGCACGGTACAGATGTAGCCATTATAGGGGGTGTTCTTGACTTTGATACATTTGATGAACGAATCAAAACAGCGATTGATATTGCAAAAAGTAAGGAAATTGACATCGAATTTAAAGAAGAAGATGCAGTACCAGCGCATCCGAATACAGCAAAAGTAGAGATTTCAGATGCGAACGGAAAGCTTGAATTAATCGGGATTTCCATCGGTGGAGGTAAAATTGAAATCACAGAATTAAATGGCTTTGAACTCAGACTTTCAGGAAACCACCCTGCCATTCTTGTGGTTCATAACGATCGCTACGGAACGATTGCGGCAGTCGCCAATGTATTAGCAAAATTCGCTATTAACATCGGTCATATGGAAGTGGCGCGTAAAGATGTCGGGCAAGAGGCATTGATGACAATTGAAGTGGACCAAAATATTGACCCTAATGTCCTTTTAGAGCTTGAAACGCTGCCTAACATTATTCAAGTCACACAAATTGCAGAGTAACAACAAGGAGGTTATGTATGATGTTTAAAAACGTCAAAGAACTCGTGCAGCTTACAGAAGAACGGAATACCTCCATTTCAGAAATTATGATTTCACAAGAAATGGAAGTGACAGGGAAGTCATGCGAAGAGATTTTCTCGCAGATGTATCGCAATTTAGAAGTGATGGAGCAGGCGGTTGAAAACGGACTAAAAGGTGTCAAATCATTATCAGGTTTAACAGGCGGAGATGCCGTAAAACTTCAAGCATATATCGCATCAGGCAAAACATTGTCTGGTCATACCATCTTAGATGCTGTCAGTAAGGCAGTTGCCACAAACGAGGTCAATGCAGCGATGGGTACCATCTGTGCAACACCTACAGCAGGCTCAGCAGGTGTTGTGCCAGGAACGCTGTTTGCAGTAAAAGAAACATTAAAGCCAACAAAGGAACAAATGGTTAGATTCTTATTTACTTCTGGCGCATTTGGTTTTGTTGTGGCAAATAACGCAAGTATCTCTGGTGCAGCAGGCGGCTGTCAGGCAGAGGTAGGCTCAGCATCAGGTATGGCAGCAGCAGCGATTGTAGAAATGGCAGGCGGCACGCCGCAGCAATCGGCTGAAGCAATGGCCATTACACTGAAAAATATGCTTGGTCTTGTTTGCGATCCAGTAGCAGGACTTGTCGAGGTGCCATGTGTGAAACGAAACGCAATGGGTGCCTCAAATGCAATGATTGCAGCAGATATGGCACTTGCCGGCATTACAAGCCGTATTCCATGTGATGAGGTCATTGATGCCATGTATAAAATTGGTCAAACGATGCCAACAGCTCTTCGTGAGACAGCGCAAGGCGGACTCGCTGCAACACCGACAGCAAGAGAGCTTGAAAAGAAGATTTTCGGAGGTGTGACCTCATCTCGTGATACAGAAACTGAAAGATAATGTCTCTGTCCTAAAAGGGATTGGAGAAGAAACAGAAAAAACATTAAACGAACTTGGAATCCATACAGTATCCGATTTACTCGGCTACTTTCCTTATCGATATGATGACTATGAGCTTAGAAACTTAGAAGAAGTAAGGAATGACGAACGTGTCACAGTTGAAGGCAAAGTGCACAGTGAGCCCGTTCTCACCTATTATGGAAAAAAACGAAGCAGGCTGACATTCAGGCTGCTTGTCGGTCGTTTTTTGATTACAGCCATATGCTTCAATCGCCCCTATTTAAAACGGAGTCTTGTTTTAGGTGATACAGTATCAATAACAGGAAAATGGGATAAAAACCGTCAATCCATTATGGTACAGGAATTTAAAAAAGGCACGCGCGAACAAGATGGCAGCATAGAACCTATCTATTCTGTAAAAGAAAATGTGACAGTGAAGATGATGAGACGCTTTGTAAAGCAAGCTCTGTCACTTTATGTAGACAAAGCCGAAGAACCACTGCCAAAGGAGCTTGTATCTGCCTATAAACTCATGTCCTATCAAGACGCATTAAAGACCATTCATCTCCCTGAAACAAGAGACTCGCTCAAGCAAGCCAGACGCCGCTTCGTTTACGAGGAATTTCTGATTTTTCAGCTGAAGATGCAGGCGATTAGAAAGAAAGAACGAGAAAAAACATCAGGCATCCAGCATCCATTTTCAAAAGAGGCTGTCTTTGAATTTGTTCATAACCTGCCTTTCCCGCTCACAAAAGCACAATCAAGAGTTCTTGATGAAATTATGTCCGATATGGTGTCGCCGTATCGCATGAACCGGCTGCTCCAAGGAGATGTTGGATCGGGGAAAACCGCGGTTGCCGCCATTGCGCTTTATGCCGCTCATTTATCCGGTTTTCAAGGTGCACTGATGGTGCCAACAGAAATTTTGGCAGAGCAGCATGCAGATTCACTTTACCAGCTGTTTGAAAAATGGGATTTGAACATTGCTCTATTGACTAGTTCTGTGAAAGGAAAGCACCGCAGAGAATTGCTGGAACGTTTAAAGAAGGGCGAGATTGATGTATTAGTCGGGACGCATGCTCTTATTCAAGATGAAGTAGAATTTCAGCAGCTCGGTCTTGTTATCACAGATGAACAGCACCGGTTTGGTGTGGAACAACGAAAAAAACTGAGAAGTAAAGGGCAGGATCCAGACGTCTTGTTTATGACCGCAACACCAATTCCAAGAACACTCGCAATTACTGTATTTGGAGAAATGGACGTATCTGTCATTGATGAATTGCCAGCCGGACGAAAGCAAATCGAAACGTATTGGGTGAAGCATGACATGCTCGAGAGGATTCTTGTTTTTGTGGATAAAGAGCTGAGAAAGGGAAGACAGGCGTATATTATTTGTCCGCTTATTGAAGAATCAGACAAGCTGGATGTTCAAAATGCGATTGATGTTTATAACATGTTGACGGAGGCGTATCCCGGAAAATGGTCGATTGGCTTAATGCACGGGAAACTCGCTAATGATGAAAAAGATCAGGTGATGAGAGCCTTTACCGCAAATGAAGTCCAAATTCTCGTTTCGACTACAGTCGTTGAAGTTGGGGTAAACGTGCCGAATGCCACCATTATGGTCATTTATGATGCGGACCGCTTCGGACTGTCTCAGCTTCATCAGCTAAGAGGCCGAGTCGGACGCGGGGAGCATCAGTCATTTTGTATTTTAATGGCTGATCCGAAATCAGAGACGGGGAAAGAGCGGATGCGGATCATGTCCGAAACAACCGATGGCTTTGAGCTGTCTGAAAAGGACTTAGAACTTCGAGGGCCTGGCGATTTCTTTGGCAAAAAGCAAAGTGGAATGCCTGAATTTAAAGTGGCAGATATGGTCCATGACTATAGAGCGCTTGAAACCGCTAGAAAAGATGCGGCAGACCTTGTGCAATCTGACTCCTTTTGGACAGAGCCTGAATACAAAGAACTTCGGCAGATGCTAGTAGATAGCGGTGTCCTAGGCGGAGAGAAATTAAGCTGATCAAGAGCTGGAGGAATTTTCTTGTCTTTTTGAAACAAGGATTGATTTATCATCTATGAGATTATATACTACTATTAGTACCTAGTCATAAATGTACGGATGGTGTCTGCATATGAAACTAAATAAAAAAGAACGTCAAAGGCTTCTCCAGCAAACGATCAGCTCGACTCCGTTCATTACTGATGAAGAATTGGCAGGTAAATTCGGTGTAAGCATTCAAACGGTTCGTCTTGATCGTTTGGAGCTGTCAATCCCTGAATTACGCGAAAGAATTAAGCATGTTGCCGAAAAGACATTAGGGGATGAAGTAAAGTCACTTCCGCTGGATGAGGTGATTGGAGAAATGATTGATGTAGAGCTTGATGATCAAGCCATTTCGATTTTTGAAGTGAGAAAAGAACATGTATTTAGCCGTAACCAAATTGCCAGGGGACATCATCTTTTTGCCCAGGCAAATTCGCTTGCAGTTGCCGTCATCGACGATGAACTGGCTTTAACAGCAAAAGCGAATATCAAGTTCACAAGGCAGGTCAAACAAGGCGAAAGAGTTGTCTCAAAAGCCAAAGTAGCCTCACATAATAAAGAAAAAGGCAGAACCGTAGTTGCAGTAAACAGCTATGTGGGTGAGGAAGTTGTCTTCTCAGGTGACTTCGTCATGTATCGCTCAAAACAAAAGTAAAAGGTGGCACATAACATGAGAATTGCAGTCGATGCAATGGGGGGAGATCATTCCCCTAAAGCCATTATTGACGGTGTGCAAAAAAGCTTAGTAGCATTTTCAGATATCGACATTACACTTGTCGGCGATGAAAACAAAATCAAACCATACATAACAAATCATGAGCGCATCACGATTTTAGATGCCAAAGAAATCATTGAACCGACAGATGAGCCAGTACGAGCAGTCAGACGCAAAAAGGATTCATCCATGGTGAAAATGGCGCGAGAAGTTTGCGAAGGAAGAGCGGATGCCTGCATTTCAGCTGGAAATACAGGAGCTCTTATGACAGCAGGACTGTTTATCGTAGGCAGAATCGATGGAATTGACAGGCCAGCACTTGCACCAACTTTGCCAACACTTGATGGCAGCGGATTCTTACTGCTAGATGTCGGCGCAAATGTCGATGCCAAACCCGAACATCTTGTGCAATATGCCGAGATGGGATCTATATACGTAGAGCGTGTCTTTCCGAAAAGTAATCCGCGCGTTGGACTTTTAAATGTAGGGACAGAAGATAAAAAAGGCAACGATTTAACAAAAAAAACCTTTGAATTACTAAAAGCATCAGATTTAAATTTTGTAGGAAATGTCGAGTCTCGTGACTTATTAGAAGGTGTAGCTGATGTCGTAGTAACAGATGGTTTTACAGGGAATATCGTCCTTAAAACGATTGAAGGCACAGCCCTTTCCATATTTAAAATGCTGAAAGAAACATTAACATCCAGCTTCACAGCAAAAATAGCAGCAGGCATGATGAAGCCGAAATTAATGCAGATGAAATCAAAAATGGATTACTCCGAATATGGCGGTGCCGCTTTATTTGGTTTAAAAGCACCTGTCATTAAAGCGCATGGCTCCTCTGATGAAAATGCCATCTTCCATGCAATTCGTCAGGCACGCGATATCGTTGAAAAAGACGTTTCAGCCATCATTTATCAAGAAGTTCAAAAAGAAAACACGAATGAGTCTTAATGGAGGTAGAGCAGCATGAGTAAAATCGCATTTTTATTCCCTGGCCAAGGCTCTCAAAAAATTGGCATGGGGAAAGATTTATTTGACCAAGAAGCAGCATCTAAAGCTGTGTTTGAAGAAGCAGACAAGACCCTCGGTTTTGATTTATCTTCTATGATTTTTGAAGGAGATGCAGAAGAACTGACGCTGACATATAATGCGCAGCCAGCTCTTTTAACGACAAGCATCGCCATCTTAAAGAAATTTGAAGAGAGCGGAATCAAAGCAGATTATGCAGCAGGACACAGTCTTGGTGAATATACAGCTCTTGTTGCAGCAGGCGCTCTTTCGTTTAAAGATGCCGTTTATGCAGTAAAAAAACGCGGCGAATTAATGAATGAAGCCGTTCCAGCAGGAGAAGGCGCTATGGCAGCGATTCTCGGCTTAGACCAAGCGGCACTTTTAGAAGTGACAAAAGAAGTGACAGGAAGCGGTCATCTTGTAGAACTCGCTAACTTAAACTGTTTTGGTCAAATCGTGATCTCTGGTACAGCAAAAGGTGTAGAACTTGCATCAGAGAAAGCGAAAGAAAAGGGCGCAAAACGTGCGATTCCACTTGAAGTGAGCGGGCCTTTCCATTCTGCATTAATGAAACCTGCGGCTGAAAAATTCACAGACGTTTTATCAAAATTAGACATTTCAGATGCCGAGACGCCAGTTATTTCAAACGTAACAGCAGACATCGTGACATCTCGTGATGAAATTGAGACAAAGCTCATTGAACAACTGTATTCTCCAGTTCGTTTTGAAGAAAGTGTGGAACGCCTTATCGATTTAGGTGTGACAACGTTTATTGAAATTGGACCTGTCAAAGTGCTTTCAGGACTTGTGAAGAAGGTCAATCGCCGTCTGACGACTATTTCCGTTTCAGATCAAGAAACAATTGAAGCAGCAATTCAAACATTGAAGGGGGATTCTTGATGCTTACAAATAAAACAGCCATTGTAACAGGTGCATCACGCGGAATTGGCCGCTCCATTGCGATTGATTTAGCGAAAAATGGTGCAAATGTGGTGGTGAACTATTCAGGAAACGAAGTGAAAGCAAATGAAGTAGTGGATGAAATCAAAGCACTTGGTCAACAGGCTTTTGCTGTCAAAGCTGATGTCTCGAATGCTGAAGAAGTACAAGCATTAATGAAACAAACGATTGATACATTTGGTTCAATCGACATTCTTGTGAATAATGCTGGTATTACAAAGGATAACCTGCTCATGAGAATGAAAGAAAATGAATGGGATGATGTCATTAACATAAACTTAAAGGGTGTCTTTAACTGTACAAAAGCCGTGACACGCCAAATGATGAAGCAGCGAAGCGGAAGAATCATCAACTTGGCATCAGTGGTCGGCGTATGCGGAAATCCTGGACAAGCGAACTACGTCGCAGCAAAAGCTGGCGTTATTGGTTTAACGAAAACAACTGCAAAAGAGCTGGCAAGCCGTCATATTACAGTCAATGCAGTAGCACCCGGCTTTATTTCGACAGATATGACAGACAAGCTTGATGACAATGTACAATCAGAAATGTTAAAGCAAATCCCGCTCGCACGCTTTGGTGCACCAGAAGATATTAGCAACGTCGTTGTCTTTTTAGCTTCAGAGGGATCAGGTTATATGACAGGCCAAACCATCCAAGTAGATGGCGGAATGGTCATGTCCTAAGAAATATCAAAATTTCGTTATGTTTTCTCTAGTTTTTTAAAAACGAATCAACTATAATACTTTGAGGGGAGGTGAAAGGCAATGGCAGACGTATTAGAGCGTGTATCAAAAATTATTGTAGACCGCCTTGGCGTTGATGAGGCTGACGTGAAAATGGAAGCTTCATTTAAAGAAGATTTAGGCGCTGATTCCCTTGATGTAGTTGAGCTAGTTATGGAACTGGAAGATGAGTTCGATATGGAAATTTCTGACGAAGATGCTGAAAAAATTGCAACAGTCGGTGACGCTGTGAACTACATAAATAGCCAGCAATAAGCGTAACAAAGTCCCGTCTACTATCATGACGGGACTTTGAAAATTTATGTTAGTTTCAACACATTCAGCTGATCAATTGTCAGCCTTTTTCAGATGCTGGGAGCAATGTTTCCTTGCATGTAGAAAGAGAGACTCCATATAATCAGTATCCTTAAAGGCAATTAAGCCTACCTGGAGGTTGCTATGCCAAAACACTATAAAGACAAACAAAAACAGAGCAAGAAACTAGAGCAATTTAGAGAATTCCAGCATCGCATTTCAGTACACTTTAAAAATGAAAAACTTCTCTATCAAGCCTTTACACATTCCTCTTATGTGAATGAGCACCGAAAAAAACCTTACGAGGACAATGAAAGACTTGAATTTTTAGGAGATGCTGTTTTGGAATTGACCATCTCCCAGTTCTTATTTGCGAAATATCCAGCGATGAGCGAGGGAGATTTAACAAAACTGAGAGCGGCGATCGTGTGTGAACCGTCACTTGTGTCACTAGCACATGAGCTGTCCTTCGGAGACCTTGTTCTTTTAGGAAAAGGTGAAGAAATGACAGGTGGTAGAAAGCGGCCAGCACTTTTAGCTGACGTATTCGAGGCGTTTATCGGAGCACTTTATTTAGATCAGGGGCTGGAGCCTGTTGAACAATTCTTAGAAGCCTATGTGTATCCGAAAATTAACGACGGAGCCTTCTCACATGTGATGGATTTTAAAAGCCAACTTCAAGAATTTGTTCAGCGCGATGGAAAAGGTGTGCTAGAATACCGAATCCTGCATGAAAAAGGACCAGCACATAACAGGGAATTTGAAGCAAATGTATCCATTCACGGAGAAGTGCTCGGAATTGGAAACGGCCGCTCTAAAAAAGAAGCAGAACAGCACGCTGCACAGGAAGCACTTGCTAGATTGCAGAAACATCATATGAACCAATAAAATCCCCCTCGTCAATCAGGGGGATTTCACTCTGTTTTCTATCATCTTTTCTCACTTCATATGGTAAGATGATAGTACTTTAAATACATAAGGAGGATCACTCTCATGTTCCTCAAACGCTTAGACGTGATAGGATTCAAATCTTTTGCACAGCGAGTGACCGTGGACTTTGTGAAAGGTGTCACCTCTGTTGTTGGACCAAACGGAAGTGGCAAAAGTAATATTACCGATGCCATCCGCTGGGTACTTGGAGAACAATCAGCAAAAAGCCTCCGCGGAGGAAAAATGGAAGACATCATTTTTGCAGGAAGTGACTCAAGAAAAAGAGTCAACTTAGCAGAGGTGACATTAACGTTAGATAATGAAGATCACTTTTTACCGATCGATTTTCACGAAGTCAGTGTGACAAGAAGGGTGTATCGTTCAGGAGAAAGTGAATTTCTCATAAACAATCAATCTGTTCGCTTAAAGGATATTATCGATCTTTTCATGGATTCAGGCCTTGGCAAGGAAGCTTTTTCTATCATCAGTCAAGGGAAGGTAGAGGAGATTCTATCGAGTAAGGCAGAAGAAAGAAGAAGTATCTTTGAAGAAGCGGCAGGTGTCTTGAAATATAAAACAAGAAAGAAAAAAGCCGAGAATAAACTAATTGAAACGCAGGACAACTTAAACCGGGTGGAAGATATTCTGCATGAATTAGAAGATCAAGTAGAACCATTAAGGATGCAAGCATCGATTGCAAAGGACTATTTACAAAAAAAAGAAGAGCTTGAACATGTAGAAATTGCTTTAACTGTCTATGATATCGAAGTACTTCACGAAAAATGGACAACACTAGGCGAAGCTGTCGAGCGATTCAAACAAGATGAAATGAAGCAGTCCACAGACATTCAAGCAAAAGAAGCCAAAAACGAGGAATCCAGAGACCGAATTCAGGCGCTTGATGAATCGATACATGACCTGCAAGAAGTTCTGCTTTTCACAAGTGAGGAATTAGAAAAGCTTGAAGGGAAAAAAGAAGTTCTAAAAGAACGAAAAAAAAATGCAACAGCAAACCAAAGTCAGTTGGAAGAAGCGCTCGTTCGTTTAACCGAAAAGCAGGCACTATTAACCGAAAAGATTGCCCAACAGAAAATCACACGGGACAGCCTACAAAAAGAAGTGCAGCAGCTAAAAGAAGAAGTGAAAACAAGACAGCATCAACTTTCGCTTCATAGTGAAGATGTAGAAGGTCAAATTGAACAGCTGAAAAGTGACTATTTTGATCTACTCAATGAGCAGGCTTCAATCCGCAATGAACGTAAATTTCTAGAAGAGCAGCAGCGCCAAGCGGCCATGCAGCTACAGCGTCTGACGCAAAATAACCAGAAACACATAGAAGAACGTGTGTCTGTCAAAAAGAAGAAGACGGAAGCTGAGAAGCAGCTTTCAAAACTGGAAGAAGATATTTTGGCTCAGGTGAAACGATTTAAAGAGGCTGAACAAAAGCTTGAGCAAATAAAACGTCAATACGAGAAAAAAGAAACGGCTCTTTACCAAGCCTATCAATATGTACAGCAAGCAAAATCAAAAAAAGAGATGCTTGAATCAATGCAGGAAGACTTCTCCGGCTTTTTCCAAGGAGTCAAAGAGGTCTTAAAGGCAAAGGATCGGTTAGGCGGTATTCACGGTGCCATTGCAGAGCTGATTCAAACCGATCAACAGCACGAGACAGCGATTGAAATTGCGCTAGGTGGAGCCACGCAGCACATAGTTACTGAACATGAAGCAGCAGCCAGACAGGCCATTGGATACTTAAAGCAGCAATCCTTTGGACGTGCTACCTTCCTGCCAATAAACGTGATCAAAGAAAGAACCATTCAGTTTAGAGATGTCCAAATAGCTGAGCAGCATGCTGCATTTATCGGCGTAGCGAGTCATCTCGTTTCCTTTGATGAAAAGTATCAAAAGGTCATTCAAAGCTTGCTTGGAACGGTCCTTATCGTCAGAGACTTAAAAGGCGCAAATGAGCTGGCGAAAATGCTCGGACATCGTTATCGCATCGTGACCCTTGATGGAGATGTCGTTAACCCAGGTGGTTCAATGACTGGGGGCGACGTGAAAAAAAAGAACAACTCCCTCCTCTCAAGAAACCGAGAGATCGAAACATTAACAAAGCAGCTCCTTGAAATGGAAGAAAAAACAACGATCCTTGAAAAAGAAACAAAAGAAACGAAGCAATCAATTGCAGCAAGCGAAACCCAATTAAATGAGTTGCGTCAGCGCGGCGAAACGCTTCGAGAAAAGCAGCAAGAGATGAAAGGGAAACTATATGAATTGCAAGTAGCAGAAAAAAATATTAATTCTCATCTCGAGCTCTATGATCAAGAAAAAGAAGAATTGCAGCAGCGTTCTACTGAACTTGCGAGCAAGGACAAAGAGCAGGTAACCCTTGAAGCTTCTATAGGTGAGAAGTTGACGTCTCTTGATGAAGAGATCAACACGTTAACCAAGCGTAAGCAGACCCAAAGCTCAACGAAAGAAACCATTTCTGCCAAATTAACAGAGCTGAAAATCTCCCTTGCCAAAAAAGAGCAGTCTTTAGCAAATGAACAAGAAAAGCTTTCCAGCTTAACGGCTGAATTAAAAGAGGCTGAAAAGACGATGGTGGAAACAAAAGAAGATCTGTCCCTTTTAACAAGTGAAATGTCATCTAGCTCAAGCGGAGCAGAACAGCTAGAAGAAGCTGCAAAAGAGAAGCTGGAAAATAAAAATAAAACGACAGCGCTCATTTCAGAGCGCCGTAAACAGCGTCTGTCACTTTCTGAAACATTAGAATTTGCTGAACGTGAACTCAAAGAGCAAAAAAGACTTTACAAGCAGATCACCACAATCCTAAAAGATGAAGAGGTTAAGCTGGGCCGAATGGAGGTCGAGCTCGATAACCTCATCGCCTATTTAAATGAAGAATACGCGCTTTCGTTTGAAGGAGCAAAAGAAATGTATCATCTGACCTTAACACCAGATGAAGCAAGAAAACGAGTGAAACTGATCAAACTAGCCATTGAAGAGCTTGGAACAGTGAACTTAGGCAGTATTGATGAGTATGAACGCGTGAATGAACGTTACCTCTTCTTAACAGAACAGCGAAATGATTTGACAGAAGCGAAAAATACGTTATTCCAAGTCATCGAAGAAATGGATCAAGAGATGACAAAGCGCTTCTCTGAGACATTCTCTCAAATCCGTGGGCATTTTGAATCGGTTTTCCAAGCATTATTTGGCGGGGGAAGAGCAGACCTTAAGCTGACAGATTCAAACGATTTATTAAACTCTGGAGTCGATATTGTTGCACAGCCGCCAGGGAAAAAACTGCAAAACCTAAGCCTGCTTTCAGGCGGAGAGAGGGCATTAACAGCGATCGCTTTACTATTCTCTATCTTAAAAGTCAGACCTGTTCCATTCTGTGTGTTAGATGAGGTAGAAGCAGCGCTTGATGAAGCCAATGTCTTCCGCTTTGCACAATATTTAAAGAAATACAGCCAAGAAACGCAGTTCATTGTCATTACTCACCGTAAAGGAACAATGGAAGAAGCAGACGTCTTGTATGGTGTCACAATGCAGGAATCAGGTGTCTCCAAACTTGTATCCGTCAAATTAGAGGAAACGAAAGAGCTTGTTCAGTAATTAAAGGAGGTTTTTGAACCAATGAGCTTTTTTAAGAAATTAAAAGAAAAATTTACGCAGCAAACCGATTCAGTATCAGAAAAGTTTAAAGATGGACTTGAAAAAACGAGAAACTCATTTCAAGGGAAAGTAAACGACCTAATTTCTCGCTACCGTAAGGTCGATGAAGACTTTTTTGAAGAACTAGAAGAAGTTTTAATCGGTGCTGATGTCGGTTTCACAACTGTGATGGAACTGATTGATGAGCTGAAAAAAGAAGTGAAATTAAGAAATATTCAAGATCCAAGTGAAGTACAGGCGGTCATCTCCGAAAAACTTGTTGAAATTTACAATAGCGGAGAGGAACAAATCTCTGAGCTGAATATCAAAAACGGCCGTTTAAATATCATTTTATTTGTCGGCGTCAACGGTGTTGGGAAAACCACGACAATTGGTAAGCTGGCAAACAAGCTGAAAAATGAAGGGAAATCCGTTATTTTAGCAGCAGGTGATACGTTCCGTGCTGGGGCGATTGAGCAGCTTGAAGTATGGGGAGAGCGCTCTGGCGTTCCTGTCGTCAAACAAACAGCAGGCTCTGATCCAGCAGCGGTCATCTATGATGCCGTTCAATCAGCTAAAGCGAAAAAAGCGGATGTCCTCATCTGTGATACTGCAGGAAGACTTCAAAACAAAGTCAATTTGATGAAAGAACTGGAAAAGGTCAAGAGAGTCATTGAGCGCGAAGCCCCAGATGCACCGCACGAAGTACTCCTTGCTCTTGATGCGACGACGGGACAAAACTCCATGGCACAAGCAAAGGAATTCTCCAAAGCCACAAATGTGACAGGGATCGCTTTAACAAAGCTTGACGGCACTGCAAAAGGCGGGATTGTTCTTGCGATTAGAAATGAACTCAACATCCCCGTGAAGCTCGTCGGTTTAGGTGAAAAGGTTGACGACCTACAAGAGTTCGATGCTGAATCGTATGTGTACGGTTTATTTTCAGATGTCATTGATAAAGAAGACTAACAAAAAATGCAGGCTAAGTTGCTGGCATTTTTATTTACATGCTGTCTCATGAACTGACAAGATAAAAACTTGACACATAGATAAGAACCGTGTAAACTTAGTAGTTGTAAAGGGAATGAACTTAACAAAGGGGAGAGAGCCCATGACGCTTGAAAAGACAACGAGAATGAACTACTTGTTTGACTTCTATCAATCGTTGTTGACCGCAAAGCAAAAGAGCTACATGTCGCTTTACTACCTAGACGATTTTTCCCTCGGTGAAATTGCGGATGAATATGAGGTATCAAGACAGGCTGTTTATGATAATATTAAACGGACTGAAGCGATGCTTGAACAATATGAAGAAAAGCTGCTCTTATTTAAGAAATTTAAAGAGCGTAAAGAACTTCTCAAAAAAATGAGAGAGCTTGTAGCAGATTCCACGCAAAAGGAAAAAGCAGAAGCTTTAATTGAATCGCTTGAGAAATTAGATTAGGAGGCGGCACAGTATGGCATTTGAAGGATTAGCCGACCGACTGCAGCAGACGATTTCAAAAATCCGCGGCAAAGGAAAAGTGTCAGAGCAAGATGTAAAAGAAATGATGCGCGAGGTACGCCTTGCCCTTCTTGAAGCTGACGTCAATTTTAAAGTAGTCAAAGACTTTGTGAAAAAAGTAAGCGAGCGGGCAGCTGGACAAGAGGTCATGAAAAGCCTTACCCCTGGACAGCAGGTCATTAAAGTTGTAAAAGAAGAACTCACTGAATTAATGGGTGGAGAAGAAAGTAAAATCGCCGTGGCGAAAAAATCTCCAACAGTCATTATGATGGTGGGTCTTCAAGGGGCAGGTAAAACGACCACCACTGGGAAGCTTGCCAATTTACTTCGCAAAAAACATAATCGTAAACCGATGATGGTGGCTGCAGATATTTACAGACCAGCAGCTATCCAGCAGCTTCAAACGCTTGGGAAACAGCTTGATATGCCAGTGTTTTCGTTAGGTGATCAAGTAAGCCCAGTTGAAATTGCCAAACAGGCGATTGAAAAAGCGAAAGAAGAACACCACGATTATGTGATTTTAGATACAGCGGGACGTCTTCATATCGATCATGAATTGATGGATGAGCTACAGAAAGTAAAAGAAGTAGCAAATCCAGAAGAAATTTTCCTTGTTGTTGACTCCATGACAGGTCAAGATGCTGTCAATGTAGCAAAAAGCTTTAACGAACAGCTTGGCTTAACAGGTGTTGTTCTAACGAAACTAGACGGTGATACAAGAGGCGGGGCAGCACTTTCGATTCGAGCTGTTACAAATACGCCGATTAAATTTGCTGCACTAGGAGAAAAGCTTGATGCTCTTGAACCATTCCACCCAGAGCGGATGGCGTCAAGAATTCTTGGCATGGGAGATGTGCTCACGCTTATTGAAAAAGCACAGGCAAACGTAGACCAAGATAAGGCAAAAGAGCTTGAAAAAAAAATGCGGACAATGAGCTTCACGCTTGATGATTTCCTCGAGCAGCTTGGCCAAGTTCGCAATATGGGTCCACTTGATGAACTGATCCAAATGATGCCGGGAGCTGGTAAAATGAAAGGGCTCAAAAACGTTCAAGTAGACGAAAAGCAGCTCAATCATATCGAAGCGATCATTAAATCAATGACGACCGAAGAAAAAGAACAGCCAGAGGTCATTAATGCAAGCAGAAGAAAAAGGATTGCAAAGGGAAGCGGAACATCAGTACAGGAAGTCAATCGCCTTTTAAAGCAATTTGACGAAATGAAAAAGATGATGAAGCAAATGACCAACATGTCCAAAGGAAAGAAAAAAGGTTTTAAATTACCATTTATGTAATTGGTTATACATGATAAAACTGTTGTTAAGAAAAAACACTTTACAAACCCTTTTATCATTGTTAATATACTATTTTGTTGAAATATTCTCGGAGGTGCTAGTAAAATGGCAGTAAAAATTCGTTTAAAACGTATGGGAGCAAAAAAATCTCCTTTCTATCGTATTGTTGTAGCAGATTCTCGTTCACCACGTGACGGTCGTTTCATCGAAACAGTTGGAACTTACAACCCAGTGGTATCACCAGCTGAGGTGAAAATCAACGAAGAATTAGCGCTTAAATGGCTTCAAAATGGTGCGAAACCATCTGATACAGTCCGTAACCTTTTCTCAAGCCAAGGAATTCTTGAAAAATTTCATAATGCGAAAAACAGCAAATAATGAATAAGCTGTCCTTGGAAGAATTGATTGTGTCCATCGTTGAGCCACTTGTTGATTTCCCAGAAGATATTCACGTTTCTTCATTAGAAAAAGATGAGCAGGTGATATATACACTGTCTGTCAATGCCAAAGATACCGGAAAAGTGATCGGAAAGCAGGGGCGTACAGCAAAAGCGATACGAACAGTCATTTTTGCAGCAGGTGCAGAGTCTTCTAAGAAAGTTCAACTTGAGATTGCTGATTAAAAAGGGAGAGGGCATAGAACCTCCCCTTTTTTACACGTTCAAATCTATTTTTCGTTATATTGTAGAGGACAAATGCCTTCGGATAGGGGGACAAAAAGGAAGATGCAGATCATTCAACATGTCACCGTCATGCAAGTATTAACTGAAAGCAGTAAGGACAAACTGTTAACGACTTTTTTGGAGAAAAAAGAAAGACTAGAACGTGAATGCAATCAACTTTATTTTCAATTAAAGAAACACGAAAAAGAGTCACATCAGCAAGAGGCCATCCCTCAATTTCAAAAAGCCATTGATAAAAGGCAAGAGAAGATCAGACAAATTGATTTTCAAGTAGAGCAGCTACATATTTTGCCTCTTGGAAGTGAAATGAAAGAAACAGAAGTGGATGCACTGGTTGAAGTGAAAATAGGTGATAAATGGGATGACAAAATGCAAGATAATGTCATCGTTGTCAAAGACGGCATCATCGTTGAAATACGTCAGGGGTGATTGAGAACATGGAGCTAGATTGGTTGAATGTCGGAAAGGTTGTCAATACACATGGTGTGCGTGGTGAAGTTCGCGTTGTGTCAAAGACCGATTTTCCAGAAGAACGCTACAAAAAAGGAAGCGTCCTCTATATTTTTAAACAAGGTCAAAGGGAGCCGCTGAAGGTCACTGTAGCATCACATAGACAGCACAAACAGTTTGATTTGCTCACATTTGAAGAAGTGGGCTCATTAAATGAAGCAGAGCAACTAAAAGAATCAATCTTAAAAGTAGAAAAAGAACATCTTAGTTCATTAGATGAAGGGGAATTTTATTTTCACGAAATCATTGGCTGTAATGTGTATGATGAACAGGACAAACTAATCGGTCATATTAAAGAGATTTTAACCCCAGGGGCAAATGATGTCTGGGTGGTTGAAAGAAAAAGCAAAAAAGATGCCCTCATCCCTTATATTCCATCTGTCGTCAAAAAGATCGATATCTCATCCAAAACAGTACACATTGAAGTGATGGAAGGGCTCATTGACGAATGAAAATCGACTTTTTAACGCTATTCCCTGAAATGTTTGAAGGGGTGCTTCACTCATCGATCTTAAAAAAAGCTCAGGAGAAAGAAGCCGTCTCATTTGATGTTGTCAATTTTAGGGAGTATTCGGATCATAAGCATAAGACAGTGGATGACTATCCGTATGGAGGCGGTGCTGGCATGGTACTGAAAGCACAGCCTGTATTTGATGCGGTAGAAGATTTGACGAAGAAAGCGAGCAAGAAGCCCCGAATCATTCTTGTCTGTCCCCAAGGGGAGCGGTATACACAAAAAAAAGCAGAAGAGCTTGCAAAAGAAGAACATCTCATGTTCATTTGCGGCCACTATGAAGGCTACGATGAGCGCATCAGGGAGCATCTTGTCACAGATGAAATCTCAATCGGAGATTTTGTTCTCACAGGCGGAGAGCTGCCGGCGATGATGATTGCAGACAGTGTGGTAAGGCTTTTGCCTCATGTGCTTGGAAAAGAATCGTCTCATATCGAAGATTCATTTAGTACAGGTCTGCTTGAACACCCGCACTATACAAGACCAGCTGATTATAAAGGACTGAAAGTGCCGGATGTACTGCTCTCTGGAAATCATGCCAAAATAGAAGAGTGGCGGCGCAAAGAATCCTTGATGCGAACCTATACAAGACGTCCTGATTTGATTGATTCATGCAAAACATTAACGGAAGAAGAAAAAAGATGGCTTTGGCAGCTTCATAATGACTAGATTGTATTGCACACTGCATAGAGGTGTGGTATGATACTACTTGTGGCTTGGACGGCTTGCCGATTCAAGTTTGAAAACGATGTTCCGCTGCAGTGAAGAAAGAGGCATGAGCATCTGTTGGAAGGAGTTGAAAACGATGCAACATTTAATTGAAGAAATCACAAAAGAACAATTACGCACTGATCTTCCTGCGTTCCGTCCTGGTGACACTTTACGTGTACACGTTAAAGTTGTCGAGGGTACTCGTGAGCGTATTCAGATCTTTGAAGGTGTTGTAATTAAGCGTCGTGGTGGTGGAATCAGTGAAACTTTCACAGTTCGTAAGATTTCTTACGGTGTAGGCGTTGAGCGTACATTTCCTGTACACACACCAAAAATCGCTAAGATCGAAGTTGTACGTCACGGTAAGGTACGTCGTGCAAAACTTTACTACCTACGTGAACTTCGCGGTAAAGCGGCTCGTATCAAAGAAATTAGACGATAATGATATCAAAGGAAAGAGCTTGTTACCTGTAACAGGCTCTTTTTTGTACAATGTATAGAGACAACCGATAGAAGAGAGAAGGGGCACATATGACGATCCAATGGTTTCCAGGCCATATGGCAAAAGCAAGGCGAGAAGTCACAGAAAAATTAAAGCTCATCGACATCGTATTTGAATTAACGGATGCAAGAATTCCGATGTCCTCTAGAAACCCAATGATCGAAGAAATCCTTCAAAACAAACACAAAATCATGCTCTTAAACAAAGCAGACAAAGCAGATCCTCGTATGACAAAAGAGTGGCAGACTCATTTTGAAGAGCAAGGCGTTAAGTCACTTGCCATTAACTCTGTCGATGGACAAGGGTTAAATCAGATCATCACGACTTCAAAAGAAATCTTAAAAGAAAAATTCGATCGTATGGAAGCAAAAGGCGTCAAGCCGCGCGCGATTCGAGCGTTGATTATCGGAATTCCTAATGTCGGAAAATCGACTTTGATCAATCGATTAGCAAAGAAAAACATCGCCAAAACAGGAGATCGACCTGGTATTACCACTTCACAGCAATGGGTGAAGGTGGGGAAAGAACTTGAACTGCTCGATACCCCTGGAATCCTCTGGCCGAAATTTGAAGATGAGCAAGTAGGACTCCGGTTAGCGGTAACTGGAGCAATCAAAGACTCAATCATCAACTTACAGGATGTCGCCGTGTATGCACTGCGTTTTCTAGAAGAGCACTATCCAGAGCGATTAAAAAAACGCTATGACTTAAAAGAAATACCTGAGGATACGGTTGAGCTGTTTGATGCAATTGGTACAAAGCGTGGCTGTTTGATGAGTGGAGGATTCATTAATTACGACAAAACCACCGAAATCATTATTCGGGATATCCGAACTGAAAAATTTGGTCCCCTCACTTTCGAGAAGCCTGAAAGCTAAAAGACACGCAGCTCAATGCGGGTCTTTATTTTTTGTGAAAAACTGCCGATATAAAAAAGGAGGCTGCCGAAAAGTCGATGTACACCGTAAAACGAATGAAAGAACTCATAGAAGAGCACGCCCAGGACGAGTCATACATTCGTGAGCTTGTGAAAGATGATACAAGAAAAAGTGTCCAAAAGCTCATCGAAAAGTGGCGAAAAGAGAGAAAAAAGCAGCAAGAACTACATGCAGCATGGAATCAAATGCTGCAATTTGAACACCAAGCAAAGGCGCAGGGATACACGTGTATTGCTGGTATAGATGAAGCAGGAAGAGGACCGCTGGCAGGCCCAGTTGTCGCAGCAGCTGTCATATTAAAAGAAGAGACTGTTCTGCTTGGTTTAAACGATTCAAAGCAATTATCTGAGAAAAAAAGGTTGGCCTATTATGATCTGATTCAAGAGGAAGCACTTGATGTCGGAATCGGCATTGTTGATGCGGCTACGATTGATGAAATCAATATTTACGAAGCTTCAAGATTGGCAATGGTGAGAGCTGTGGAGCAGTTAACTCATATACCTGATTATCTACTCATAGATGCGATGACGCTCCCGCTTCCTACTTACCAGAAGAATATCATCAAAGGAGATGCAAAAAGTGCATCCATTGCAGCTGGTGCATGTATTGCAAAGGTGACAAGAGATCAGATGATGGAAGAATACGGACGCCAGTATCCTAAGTATCAATTTGAAAAGCATAAAGGATACGGGACCAAAGATCACCTGACAGCTATTCAAAAACATGGTGCTACCCCCATTCATCGATTATCGTTTGCACCAGTTAAATCCGTTATTTCATAAATTTTTGATACAAGGAGGCTACCTGGGATGACAAGAGTTGAAGACATACATACAGCACTGAACAGCCGATTAAATACAGCAGAATCTGTTCCGCTAAATACTGAAGGTAAGGAAAATGTGCACCGGTTAATTCTCGGCAAAGTACTCAAAATGCTTGGAGATGATACAGCGCTTGTTCAAATAGGCTCGACTAAAATAAAAGCCCAGATAGCGGCTCAGCTAAAGGCAGATGCATTCTATTGGTTCCAATTTGAACAAGTAGGTGGAGGCAGCCTCAATAAACTTAGGCCCGTTCAACAATTTGATCAAGACCCCAAGACGCTAAAGGATGCAGCAGCCAAATTATTAGAAGGTCTGTCACTTAAAAATGGGCTTGAAATAATGCTAACAGCTACAGCCTTCTTAAAAGAAAAATCGGTCATCAACGAAACAGAGTTGAAAACTGCAGTGAAATGGATCGAACAGCTTCAAGGAGTTGATGTCAAAAAAGGACTGCAGGCACTCCTATTTGCCTTAAAAAAAGATTTGCCGATTCAGCAAGGGGTGCTCCAGTCAATATTAGCAGTAAAATCATCTTCTGCTCTTCATCAGGATATGACAACGCTGCTAGATCGATTAACACAACTCCCGAAGCACTCAGGTGCCACACAAGCCCTTACACAAGCTATTCTGTCTGTAATAGACGCAGAGGCTAACGTCCATGCAGAAAAGCTCTTATCGGTGCTTCTAGCAGCGAAAGAAGGCCAAGTGAAGCAAGGAGGCAGTGTGCCAGCAATGCCTAATCTTAATCCGTCTCAGCAAACAGGGAATAACGAAGACTCAATTGTCCAAGGGCGGCAGACAGATCCAGCCAACCAGCAGTCGCTAAATCCAAAGCAGCTAAGTGTCCCGCTTCAGCAAATAGAGCGGATATTGACAAGTATGACAAATCAAGGTCCAGATGAACATCAGCAGCCAGATGTAAAGCAGTTCGCATCACTTATTCAAGGGCTCCAGCAGGTAGGATCTCAGTCTGATGCAAAGGCATCCGTGCTTCAAAAAAAATTTCCGTTCCTTTCAAAAACAGAGGCAAACGCATTCGCTCAGGTCATTCAGCAGACTGAACCAACATTTAGCAATAAAACAGACGTGCTTGATTTACTCATGACGATGAAAAAGGCGATAGGTGTACGCGATGAAATCGGTATGCTCAAACTACTGGAAAAAGCGAGCAAAGATGTGAAAAGTCAGGAGCTTCAACAATTAAAGCACGTCTTAAATGATGTGAGGCAGGCTGATTTACCAGAGCACGTAAAAAAAGAAGTGGATCAATTGTTTCATAGATTAAATGGACAGTTATTTGTGCAGCAAGAAAACCAAACGGTTAGTCAAATGATGGTCTCTTATCCTCTTTTCTCAAAACATAGTGTGCAAGATTTAACCTTTATTCTAAAAGGACACAAGAAAAAAGATGGATCGATTGATATTTCTCAGTGTCGTTTAATGTTTTACTTAAACATGGAAAATCTTGAAGAAACATTAATAGACTGTACGATTCAGCAAAAGGTCATGGCGATTACAGTCGAGACCGCCTATGAACTGCAAGGGGCGATTAATCCAATGATTCCAGCTGTTCGAGAGAACTTAAATATCCTAGGATATAGTTTAACGGGTATTATAGCAAAGAAGAGACAAGAGCCAATAAACCTGTCTCAATTTCTAGATGAACACTTTCATAAAATCAGCGAGGAAGGGCTGGACTTACGAGTATGAAGGATTCAAAACCCCTTAGAAGAGCGGTCGCTCTACATTACGATGAAGAAAAACAAAAGGCGCCAAAAGTCATCGCGACAGGAAGCGGCTATGTGGCTGATCATATTATTGAAGAAGCAAAAAAATCAGGAGTTCCCATCCAAGAAGACCCTAATTTAGTAGAGCTTATGCGGTACTTAACACTTGATGAGGAAATACCAGAAGCGTTATACGATACTGTAGCAGAAATATTTTCGTTTATCTATAAGTTAGATCAAAATATGAAAAAATAGAGATTTTGCTGAAAAATTTTATATTTTTAATAAAATAAAAGTTTGGATGTTTAGAAGGATTTTGCGATTTTACATAGAACCCTAGACATTCTCTTTTTTATTCTTTAAAATGAAAACGCAGTCTATTTTATAATTTTTGTTTCTACTTATGTTGGGAGGATGGAAAATGAATATCCATGAGTACCAAGGAAAAGAAATCCTAAGAAAATATGGGGTTTCAGTTCCAAATGGTAAAGTAGCATTTACATCTGATGAAGCAGTCAAAGCATCAGAAGAGCTAGGAAGCTCTGTTTATGTCGTAAAAGCACAGATTCATGCAGGCGGCCGTGGTAAAGCAGGTGGGGTAAAAATTGCAAAAACAAAAGATGAGGTGAAAGGGTTTGCAGAGGAATTACTCGGCAAGACACTTGTCACACATCAAACAGGGCCTGAAGGGCGTGAAATAAAACGCTTACTTATTGAAGAAGGCTGTGATATTCAAAAGGAGTACTATGTTGGACTTGTTTTGGATAGAGCGACATCAAGAATTGTCTTAATGGCTTCTGAAGAAGGCGGTACAGAAATTGAAGAAGTAGCAGAAAAAACGCCAGAAAAAATCGTGAAAGTGGTTATCGACCCAGCGATTGGTCTTCAAGCCTATCAGGCAAGAGAAGTCGCGTTTAAAATTAATATTCCAACAAAATTAGTTGGCCAAGCTGTTAAGTTTATGACAAGTCTTTACAATGCGTTTATTGAAAAAGACTGTTCAATTGCTGAGATCAATCCACTTGTTGTAACAGGCGATGGTAAAGTCATGGCACTTGATGCAAAATTAAACTTTGATAGCAACGCCTTATATAGACAAAAAGATATTCTAGAATACCGTGATCTTGATGAAGAGGATCCAAAAGAAATTGAAGCATCTAAATATGATCTAAGTTACATTTCTCTAGATGGCAATATTGGCTGTATGGTCAATGGAGCAGGTCTTGCGATGTCTACGATGGATATCATCAAACATTACGGGGGAGACCCTGCGAACTTCTTAGATGTTGGCGGCGGCGCAACTGCTGAAAAAGTAACGGAAGCATTTAAAATCATCTTATCAGATCAAAATGTGAAAGGGATTTTCGTAAACATTTTTGGCGGCATCATGAAATGTGATGTTATTGCAGAAGGTGTTGTTGAAGCGACAAAACAAGTCGGCTTAACATTACCGCTCGTTGTACGTCTTGAAGGAACGAACGTTGAATTAGGGAAGAAAATCCTGAGTGATTCAGGCTTAAATATCACTTCTGCTGAGTCTATGGCTGACGGGGCAGAAAAGATTGTATCTTTAGTCAAGTAGAGCAGAAAGGCAGGGGACCTAAATGAGTGTATTTATTAATAAAAATACGAGAGTAATTGTTCAGGGAATTACCGGTTCAACCGCATTGTTCCATACAAAACAAATGATTGATTATGGAACAAATATTGTTGGCGGTGTCACACCTGGAAAAGGTGGAACTGAAGTAGAAGGAGTTCCTGTATTTAATACTGTATCTGAAGCAGTACAGACAACGGGAGCAAACGCTTCTGTTATCTATGTACCTGCACCATTTGCAGCAGATGCCATTTTAGAGGCAGTGGATGCAGAAGTGGATCTTGTCATTTGTATTACTGAACATATTCCAGTTCTTGATATGGTTAAAGTAAAACGGTATATGGAAGGCAAGAAGACAAGACTTATTGGGCCAAACTGCCCTGGTGTGATTACACCTGAAGAATGTAAGATTGGCATTATGCCTGGCTACATTCATAAAAAAGGCCATGTTGGTGTTGTTTCACGCTCTGGAACGCTTACATATGAAGCGGTACATCAGCTTTCAGAGGCTGGCATTGGACAATCGACAGCTGTAGGAATCGGTGGAGACCCAGTAAACGGGACGAACTTTATTGATGTATTAAAGGCCTTTAATGAAGATCCTGATACGCACGCTGTCATTATGATTGGTGAAATTGGCGGTACGGCTGAAGAAGAAGCAGCTGAATGGGTGAAAGCAAATATGACCAAACCAGTTGTTGGCTTTATTGGCGGTAAGACGGCGCCTCCAGGAAAACGTATGGGACATGCTGGTGCCATTATTTCTGGTGGTAAAGGAACAGCTGATGAAAAAGTAAAAACAATGCGTGAATGTGGAATTGAAGTGGCAGAGACACCATCTGTCATGGGAGAAACCTTAATTAAAGTGTTAAAGGAGAAAAATCTCTTCGAAGCTTGTAAAACGCATTAATGACACAAGAAGACTTGTTTTTTGACAAGTCTTCTTCTTTCTATCTTAAATTGGAGGAATGGTATGTACAACGTGTCCGAAAGAATGATTTTTCACCGCTTAAAAGGCCTCATCTCACCCTCTTTGTTAACAAAATGGTGGAAGGTCGATCCTGAATTATATATAAATGAAGAAACACATCATTTCACACAGGATCGATCCTTACAAACGATCGATTTTATCCGCTTAAAACAAGCTGAAGAAAATGAATTCCCCATTTTTCAACACATCGTTCAAGCCTATTTAAAGCAAAACATTCACATGATTCCCATCACATCACCCTTATATCCCAGCACACTTAAAACCATTTATGATCCACCCCCCGTGTTATTTCTAAAAGGAAACATATCATATTTAAATGAAGAAAAAAGTTTAGGTGTAGTAGGTACGCGTGTGCCATCGTCATACGGAGAAGCATGTGTGAAGAAATTTGTTGGTGAACTTGTAAAGGAAAACTGGATGATTGTCAGTGGGTTGGCAAAAGGAATCGATGGACTTGCACACAAGGAGTGCATCAGAAAACAAGGGAAAACCATTGGTATTGTGGCTGGTGGCTTTCAGCATGTATATCCAAAGGAACATGTGCAAATGGCTCAATACATGGGAGAGCATCATTTGCTTTTGTCAGAGCACCCGCCTTATATCAAACCAGAAAAGTGGCACTTTCCCATGAGAAATCGTTTGATTAGTGCACTAACAAAAGGAACCATCGTGATCCAGTGCAAAGAAAAGAGCGGTTCTCTGATTACAGCATACCAAGCACTTGAGCAAGGAAAAGAAGTGTTTGCTGTTGCAGGATCAATCTTTGATCCTAATTCCACAGGTCCTGCAAGACTCATTCAGGAGGGAGCAAAGCTTGTTCATTCGACAAATGATATTTTAGAGGAATTCTCCTTTCATGGCATTCATTATACTGAACTCTCATAAAAATATCGTTTGACAAAAGACATAGGAATATTTAATAATAGTGAGGATTTAAGTTTACACTTTGTTTTTCGTGTTTATAATAATATTCATCATAGAGAATTTTTAAACGATTGCCTTTTAGATACGTGCAATTAACATATAATATGAATTTTGAAATGGATAAAGAGAGAACACCTCTTAAGGGGGATTTTGAGTATGGCTGATTATTTAGTCATCGTTGAGTCGCCAGCAAAGGCGAAAACGATAGAGCGTTATTTAGGAAAAAAGTATAAAGTAAAGGCTTCAATGGGGCATGTGAGGGATTTACCGAAAAGTCAGCTAGGTGTTGACACTGAGCATGACTTTGAACCGAGATACATTACGATTCGCGGAAAAGGTCCAGTTTTAAAGGAATTAAAAACAGCGGCGAAAAAAGCAAAGAAAGTCTATCTCGCAGCTGACCCCGATAGAGAGGGAGAAGCGATTGCGTGGCATTTAGCACACAGCCTTGACCTTGATCTCTCTTCAGATTGCCGGGTTGTTTTTAACGAGATTACAAAGGATGCGATTAAAGATTCTTTTAAGCATCCACGTATGATCAATATGGACTTGGTTGATGCGCAGCAGGCAAGACGGATTTTAGATCGTCTTGTTGGGTATAAAATCAGCCCAATTTTATGGAAAAAAGTCAAAAAGGGATTAAGTGCTGGGCGTGTTCAATCTGTTGCACTCCGCTTGATAATTGATCGCGAGAAAGAAATTAATGAATTCAAACCAGAGGAATACTGGACAATTGATGGTAAGTTCTTAAAAGGGAAGGAATCTTTCGAGGCTAGTTTCTTTGGTGTCAATGGCAAAAAACACCCACTGAAAACAAAAGAAGATGTAAAAGAAATCCTTTCGAAACTAAAGGGAAGCAAATTCTCTGTAGAAAAAGTCACGAAGAAAGAGCGTAAACGCAATCCGGCTGTTCCATTTACGACATCCACCTTACAGCAAGAGGCTGCAAGAAAACTAAACTTCCGTGCGAAAAAGACCATGATGATTGCACAGCAATTATATGAAGGAATTGATCTTGGTAAAGAAGGAACAGTAGGACTCATTACATATATGAGAACGGACTCAACGCGTATTTCAAATACAGCAATTGAAGAAGTATCTGCTTTCATTGATCAGACGTACGGTAAGAATTTCTTGAATACAACAAAACGAACTGCCAAAAAGAATGAAAAGGCACAAGATGCTCACGAAGCCATTCGACCGACTTCTACGCTAAGAAAACCAACAAATGTTAAACACGTGCTAAGTAGAGATCAGCTTCGTCTGTATAAATTGATTTGGGAACGATTTGTGGCAAGCCAAATGGCACCAGCTGTTCTTGATACAATGAGTGTGGATCTTGAAAATAACGGTCTTACTTTCCGTGCAAATGGGAGTAAGGTGAAATTTCCTGGGTTTATGAAGGTATATGTGGAAGGAAAGGACGACCAGCTAGAAGAAAAGGACAAAATGCTTCCTGATCTAAAAGAGGGTGACACAGTTCTTTCAAAAGATATCGAACCTGAACAGCACTTCACGCAGCCACCTCCTCGCTACACAGAGGCCAGGCTTGTTAAAACGCTTGAAGAGCTTGGTATAGGCCGTCCATCTACATATGCACCAACTTTAGATACGATTCAAAAGCGCGGCTATGTCGCACTTGATAACAAACGATTTACCCCAACAGAGCTTGGAGAAATTGTACTCAACTTAATTATTGAATTCTTCCCTGAAATCATTAACGTTGAATTCACGGCGAAAATGGAAAAAGAACTTGATAGCGTTGAAGAAGGTACGATTGAATGGGTTCGTATTATCGACAGCTTCTATCAGGACTTTGCAAAACGGGTAGAAAAAGCTGAAGCAGAGATGCAAGAAGTAGAAATTGAACCCGAATACGCCGGGGTTGATTGTGAAGAGTGTGGTCATCCGATGGTTTACAAAATGGGGAGATACGGTAAGTTCATGGCTTGCTCTAATTTTCCAGATTGCCGGAACACAAAACCAATCGTTAAAGATATCGGTGTCAAATGCCCAACATGTCATGAAGGAAACATCGTTGAAAGAAAATCAAAGAAACGCCGGATTTTTTATGGCTGTGATCGTTTTCCAGAGTGTGAATTCGTTTCTTGGGACAAACCAATTGAAAGAAAGTGTCCAAAATGCGAAAATATGCTTTTAGAGAAAAAGCTGAAAAAAGGCGTTCAAGTTCAATGTGTGAATTGTGATTATAAAGAGGAACAACAAAAATAGCGGTGAGCAGCCTTGTTCACCTGCTTTTTTATGTCATCAAACAGAACTTACGAAATAGGAGAGTTGTACAATGAGTCAATTTGTAAATGTGATCGGAGCAGGGTTAGCGGGAAGTGAAGCTGCATGGCAAATTGCCAAGCGTGGGATTAAAGTCAATCTGTATGAAATGAGACCTGTCAAACAAACTCCCGCACACCACACAGATAAATTTGCGGAGCTCGTTTGCAGTAATTCATTGCGTGCGAACGCTTTGACAAATGCAGTAGGTGTATTAAAGGAAGAAATGCGTCATTTAGATTCGGCGATTATTTCAGCAGCGGATGAAAGCTCAGTCCCTGCTGGTGGAGCGCTTGCAGTAGATCGTCATGAATTTGCAGCAAACGTCACAGATCGTGTGAAAAATCACCCGAATGTTACGGTCTTTCACGAAGAAGTGCAAAGCATTCCAGAAGACCCAACAATCATTGCAACTGGACCACTTACTTCAGAAGCTCTTTCAAAGAAATTAAAATCTTTAACAGGTGAAGAGTATCTTTATTTCTACGATGCAGCGGCACCAATATTAGAGAAAGATAGCATTGATATGGATAAAGTGTACTTGAAATCACGCTATGATAAAGGGGAAGCTGCTTATTTAAACTGCCCAATGACAGAAGAGGAATTCGATCGTTTTTACGATGCGTTAATCTCTGCTGAAACTGTACCATTAAAAGAGTTTGAAAAAGAAATCTTCTTTGAAGGCTGTATGCCAATTGAAGTCATGGCGAAAAGAGGAAGGAAAACCATGCTGTTTGGTCCGATGAAACCAGTAGGGCTTGAAGATCCCAAGACAGGGAAAAGACATTACGCTGTTGTTCAATTAAGACAGGATGATGCAGCGGGTACTTTATATAACATCGTTGGTTTCCAAACACATCTGAAGTGGGGCGATCAAAAAGAAGTGTTCCGTCTGATTCCAGGGCTTGAGCAAGCAGAGATTGTTCGTTATGGTGTGATGCACCGTAATACATTTATCAACTCGCCAAGCCTTTTAAAACCTACTTATCAGTTTAAAAACAGAGATGATCTATTCTTTGCCGGACAAATGACAGGCGTTGAAGGCTATGTTGAATCTGCTGCTTCAGGATTAGTGGCTGGGATTAATGCGGCTCGTTTTGTTAAAGGAGAAGAGCTTGTCACACTTCCTGAGGAAACGGTGATAGGCAGTATGTCTCACTACATCACGTCAACAAACAAGAAAAGTTTCCAGCCGATGAATGCAAACTTTGGTTTGCTGAAAGATCTTGGCGTTCGAATAAAAAACAAACAAGAACGGTATGCAGAGTACGCTAAGCGCGCAATCAAAACTATTCAAACTATTAAGAAACCTCTGTAGTAAAACATTGCACGAAAAGCAAGATGTGTGATACCATTTAAAAGCCTTAAAGAGGTGTAAAAATGACGAATAAACAGCGTCTTGTCCACTTATTCATTGAATATTTACAAATTGAAAAAAACTATTCAGCTTTAACGATCTCAGGATATACAAAAGCCATTGAAGAGTTTGTCAGATTTATGAACTTTCAAGGAATAAACGGTTTTGAAGAGGTATCCTATCAAGATACGAGAATTTATTTAACAGAAGCTTATGAAAAAGGCCTTACAAGAAGAACGATTAGTAAGAAAATCTCTGCGCTTCGCAGCTTTTATAAATTTTTATTAAGAGAACAGCTTGTGAAAGAAAATCCTTTTTTGCTCGTTAGCTTACCAAAGCAGGATAAGCGAATTCCTTCATTTTTGTATGAAGAGGAACTAAAAGAGCTTTTTACAGTTTCTGATTTAAGCACAACGCTTGGACAAAGAAATCAAGCCATTTTAGAACTTCTTTATGCAACAGGTATGAGGGTCAGTGAGTTATGTTCATTAAAAGAATCTGATCTTGATTTATCGATGGATACAGTGCTTGTTCATGGGAAAGGTAGCAAACAGCGGTATGTTCCTTTCGGGTCTTACGCACATGAAGCACTGGCCCCTTATTTAGACGATGGAAGGCAGAAGCTGATAGCTAAGGGGAAAAACCGTGCTGAGACGCATGTGTTTTTAAATCAGCGAGGAGCTCCTCTTACAGATCGAGGCGTTCGATTCATTCTAACTGAATTAATGAAAAAGACGTCAGTCACATTACATATCCATCCTCACATGTTAAGGCACACCTTTGCCACACACCTCTTAAACGAGGGGGCGGATTTGAGAAGTGTTCAAGAACTTCTGGGGCATTCAAATTTATCATCAACACAGGTGTATACACATGTATCAAAAGATTCTTTAAGAAAAACGTACATGTCTCATCACCCAAGGGCTTTTAAACGATCCTAAAAGGAGGTTTTTTAATGTCATCATTTCATGCAACAACCATCTTTTCCGTTCAACATAAAGGAAAAAGTGCAATGGCTGGCGACGGTCAAGTCACTTTCGGGCAGGCAGTCGTGATGAAACACACAGCAAAAAAAGTACGTCGTCTTTTCGGAGGCAAGGTACTGGCAGGGTTTGCAGGATCCGTAGCAGATGCATTTACACTCTTTGAAAAGTTTGAAACAAAGCTTGAAGAATATGGTGGTAATTTAAAGCGAGCAGCTGTAGAACTGGCGAAAGAATGGCGAAGTGACAAAATGCTCAGACAGCTTGAGGCAATGCTCATTGTCATGAACAAAGAAAGCATCTTGCTCGTATCTGGAACAGGAGAGGTCATCGAGCCAGATGATGGCATTTTGGCCATCGGTTCAGGCGGAAACTATGCACTTAGCGCCGGGAGAGCACTCAAGAAACATGCAGGTGATCACCTCTCAGCTAGAGAGATTGCAAAGGCTGCTCTTGAAACGGCCGGAGAAATCTGTGTCTACACGAACGATCAAATCACTTTAGAAGAGCTTGAATAGAAAGGACATGAGACGTATGGAGAAAAAGCCGTTCACCCCAAGAGAGATAGTTGAAAAGCTTGATCAATACATCATTGGTCAGCTTGATGCGAAAAAAGCAGTGGCGGTGGCTTTACGAAACCGTTACAGAAGAAGTCTTTTACATGATAAGCTAAAGGATGAAGTCGTTCCTAAAAACATTTTAATGATTGGCCCAACAGGTGTGGGAAAAACAGAAATTGCCCGCAGAATTGCACGACTTTCTGGAGCGCCTTTTATTAAGGTGGAAGCGACGAAGTTTACTGAAGTCGGATATGTCGGTCGTGACGTAGAATCGATGGTCAGAGATTTAGTTGAGACAGCGATCAGACTTGTCAAAGAAGAAAAGATGAAAGATGTTCAAGAAGAAGCAGAGAGACAAGCGAACAAACGTCTTGTTCATTTACTGGTCCCTGGTAGGAAAAAAAGCCAGTCTGTGAAAAATCCATTTGAGATGCTGTTTGGCAGTTCTGATGCAGATGACCGTGATCAAGATGACTCAAATGAAGAAGTAGAGCTTGAATCGACAAGAAAACGTATTGCACACCAGCTGGCTATGGGCGAACTTGAAGACCATGACGTCACGATAGAAGTGGAAGAGCAGCAACCTTCCATGTTTGATATGCTTCAAGGCTCGGGTATGGAGCAAATGGGTATAAACATGCAGGATGCGCTCAGCAATCTCATGCCTAAAAAGAAAAAACGCAGAAAGCTGACCGTCAGAGAAGCAAGAAAGGCGTTAACTGCTGAGGAAGCGTCAAAACTGATTGATATGGATGAAGTCAGTCAGGAAGCTGTCCAAAAAGCAGAGCAGCAAGGGATTATTTTTATCGATGAAATCGATAAAATTGCCAAAAGTGGTGGAGCATCATCCGCAGATGTTTCTCGTGAAGGGGTACAGCGCGATATTTTACCGATTGTAGAAGGTTCAACTGTGATGACGAAATATGGGTCAGTGAAAACGGATCATGTGCTTTTTGTAGCAGCAGGTGCATTTCATATGGCGAAACCCTCAGATTTGATTCCGGAGCTTCAGGGGCGCTTCCCAATCCGTGTAGAATTAGATAAATTAAGTATAGAAGACTTTGTGAAAATCTTAACGGAACCAGATAATGCGTTATTAAAGCAATATAAGGCTTTACTTGAAACGGAAGGTATATCTCTTGAATTTTCTGACGATGCTATTCATAAGATTGCCGAAGTGGCATATCATGTCAATCAGGAGACGGATAACATCGGTGCAAGAAGGCTTCATACCATACTTGAAAAGCTGCTTGAAGAGCTTTCATTTGAGGCGTCCGATATTACAATGGAAACAGTGACCATTACCCCTCAGTATGTAGAAGAGAAGCTAGGAAAGATTGCAAATAACAAAGACTTAAGTCAATTTATACTTTAACAAATGAATAAAGTAATCTAGGAGGATCATTATTATGGCTTTACTACAAAAAACAAGGATTATTAACTCAATGCTGCAAGATGCAGCGGGGAAACCGGTTAATTTTAAAGAAATGGCAGAAACACTGAGAGATGTCATTGACTCAAACATTTTCGTATTAAGTAGAAGAGGAAAACTTCTTGGCTACTCCATTAATCAACATATTGAAAATGCACGTATGAAAAAAATGCTTGAAGATCGTCAATTCCCTGAAGAATATACAAAGAGTCTATTCAATGTCCCTGAAACTTCTTCAAACCTTGACATCAACAGTGAATATACAGCTTTCCCGATTGAGAATCGTGATTTATTCCAATCAGGTTTAACAACGATTGTTCCAATCATCGGAGGCGGGGATCGTTTAGGAACGTTAATCCTGTCTCGTTTGGAGGATACATTCACAGATGATGATTTAATTCTTGCTGAGTACGGAGCAACAGTTGTTGGAATGGAGATCCTTCGCGAGAAAGCGGAAGAAATCGAAGAAGAAGCAAGAAGTAAAGCGGTTGTCCAAATGGCCATTAGTTCTCTTTCATATAGTGAGCTTGAAGCGATTGAGCACATCTTTGAAGAACTTGATGGAAACGAAGGGCTGCTTGTGGCAAGTAAAATTGCTGACCGTGTAGGCATCACCCGTTCAGTGATCGTAAACGCCTTGCGTAAACTAGAAAGCGCAGGTGTGATCGAATCTCGTTCTCTTGGAATGAAGGGAACGTATATCAAAGTGTTAAACAACAAATTTTTAATTGAACTTGAAAACTTAAAGTCTCATTAAGCAAAAACCCCTTTTCGGCTAAAAAATGCTGAAAAGGGGTTTTTTATCTAAAAAAAGGGGATTTGTCCGAAAAATGACACTCTTTTTTTAAGAAACACCTTACAATTCTGTAGTGCTTTGAATCTAGGTCTTTAAGCCTACTCATAAAATAGATATATATTACGAGTTTTTTTTACATATACATCATAGACTTTAATCCTATTATTTCTTACAATGAACATATGGTTTTACAAATCTCGACATGATTAAATGGAATGAAATACATATGATTGGAGGTATATGGTATTGGATATATTTTCTGGAACGATAAACAACCTTGAGAATGCCTTGGGCAGAGCGAATGTTAAGCAAAAAGTCATAAGCAATAATATCGCCAATATAGACACACCGAACTACAAGGCAAAAAACGTAGCATTTCATGAGATGCTAAATGATGCATCAAGCAAATTAGATGCTAAAAAAACATACCAAGGTCACATTGATTTTTCGAAAACAAGGTCTAATTATTCAGTTATTTCGAGTAACCGCACTTCTTATCAAGAAAACGGAAATAATGTCGATATTGATCAAGAGATGAGTGAACTCGCTAAAAACCAAATTCAGTATAATGCGTTGGTGGAAAGAATGAGCGGAAAGTTCAATTCTCTTAAAACAGTTTTGACAGGAGGTAAGTGATGTCGATTTTTTCAGGCGTTAACGCTTCGTCCTCAGCATTAACAGCACAGAGGCTCAGAATGGACGTTGTATCCTCGAATCTTGCTAATATGGATACAACAAGAGCTAAACAGGTTGATGGCAACTGGGAACCTTATAGACGTAAGCTCGTCACATTACAGCCGTCAGGTGAATCATTTTCATCTATATTGAAATCAAGCATGAATTCGAGCGGCAAATTAGGAAACGGTGTCAAAGTAACGAAAATTACAGAAGACGAAACTCCATTCAACCTTCAATATGATCCTACAAATCCCGATGCCAATGAAAATGGATTTGTTCAAACACCAAATGTTGATCCATTAAAGGAAATGGTTGATCTCATCAGTAGCTCAAGGTCATATGAAGCAAACGTGACGGCACTAAATGCGAATAAAAGCATACTGATGAAAGCTTTAGAAATAGGAAAGTAAGGTGAAAAGAATTGGTTAACGCAATATCTCCTTTCCAGCTTCAAACCACACAGCAAGCAAATGAATTGACGAATGCATCGCCACTGCAGGCGGCTGCACCTAAAAGTCAAACGGATTTCTCTGATGTGCTGAAGAATTCCATTGAGGCATTAAATCAATCACAGCTGAAATCAGACCAGTATACTAATGCTCTTGCACAAGGAAAAGATGTCAATCTTGAGGAAGTCATGATTGCTTCACAAAAAGCGAGTGTGACACTCACAGCTGCGACGGAGTTTCGAAATAAAGCAGTCGAAGCGTACCAAGAGATTATGAGAATGCAGATGTAGGAGGTGCTGGCGGACAAAAAAAGACTGAATGGAATGACCGGGGGTTAAGATGAATCGTACTTTAATGCAATTAAGAACAAAAACAGTTGAGTTTTGGCGAAATCGATCAAAATTACAAAAAATACTCATGATTGGCGGCGTTGCTGCCCTAGCAATCATTATTACGGTTGTTAGCATCTTTGCTTCTTCTGAAAAAATGGTTCCGTTGTTTAGAGATTTGTCTGAGGCAGAAGCAGGGCAAATTAAACAGGAACTGGATGGCAAAAACGTTAAATCCGAACTTGCAAATAATGGAACGACTATTTTAGTTCCGGAAAAGCAAGCAGACTCTTTAAAAGTACAACTCGCATCAGAGGGACTCCCTAAGACAGGAAATATTGATTATTCCTTCTTTGCGAATAATTCCGGCTTCGGTTTAACAGATAATGAATTTGATGTTCTGAAAGTAGACGCAACTCAGACAGAACTATCTAATCTGATCAACACGATTGACGGGATTAAAGATTCAAAGGTTATGATTAACCTGCCAAAAGATTCCGTTTTTGTTGGGGAAGAGCAAAGTAATGCATCAACATCAATTGTGTTGCAAGTTCAGCCTGGCTACACGCTTACTCAGCAACAAGTAAAAGGCCTTTATCATCTTATTTCAAAAAGTGTGCCAAATTTAAAAACAGAAAACATCGTCATTATGGACCAAGATTCCAACTACTACGACTTAAACAGTAGCTCTGATACCTATGCAAGTGGAATGGATGCACAGCAGCAGAAAAAAGAAGAAATTGAAAAGAACCTTCAAAGAAAAATTCAACAGCTGCTTGGAACCATGATGGGTCAAGATAAGGTCGCCGTATCGGTCACAACAGACATTGATTTTACTGAAGAAAAAAGAAAAGAAGACCTTGTAGAACCAGTTGATAAAGAAAACATGCAAGGCATCGCTGTCAGTGCTGAAAAAATTGCTGAAACCTATTCAGGGAATGGTGCAGCAGCTGGAGGCACAGCTGGAACAGGCGCCGATGATGTGACAAATTATCAAGGCGCAGATGGAGCCAATGAAAGCGGAGATTACGAAAAGAGCGAAGATCGCATCAATTATGAGGTAAACCGCATCCATAAAGATATCAAAGAAAGTCCTTATAAAGTGAGAGACATTGGCATTCAGGCATTGGTTGAACCACCAACTGCAAACGATGTGAATTCTCTAACAGCTGAAAGGCAAGATGATATCAAAAAGATTCTTTCAACAATTATTAGCACATCAATTGACAAAGAGTACACAAATGGTCAAGCACTCACTCAAGCTGACTTAGATAACAAAATCGTTCTATCTGTATCAAAATTAGATGGTAAACAGCAAACTACAACAGAAAACCCTTCGAACAATATTCCGATCTGGGTTTATATTGTAGGCGGTGGGCTACTACTTGCAATTATCGCTCTCATTATTCTTCTTGTGCGTAATCGCAGAAAAGAAGAGGAAGAAGAGGAAGAAGAGTTTGAGCTTGATGAACGTACACCAATCCATGTTCCTGATATCGATACTGAGCCAGAAACAGAAGAAATGGTGAGAAAAAATCAGCTTGAAAAAATGGCAAAAGAAAAACCAGAAGACTTTGCTAAATTGCTACGCAGCTGGCTGTCCGAGGATTAGGAGGAATACACATGTCGAGAAAAGATCCAAATCGACTAACAGGCAGACAAAAAGCAGCAATCCTAATGATTTCCTTAGGACTAGACGTGTCAGCTTCTGTATACAAACATCTGTCTGAAGACGAAATAGAAAAATTAACATTAGAAATTTCCAATGTAAGAAGTGTAGATACTGCTAAAAAAGATGAAATCATCGAAGAGTTTCACAATATTGCCATCGCGCAGGACTACATATCACAAGGCGGTCTTATGTACGCAAGACAAGTACTTGAAAAAGCACTCGGTGAGGACAAAGCGGAAAGCATCTTAAACCGATTGACATCCTCGCTGCAAGTAAAACCATTTGATTTTGCAAGAAAAGCTGATTCAGAGCAAATTTTAAACTTTATTCAGCATGAGCATCCACAAACCATTGCGCTCATTCTTTCCTACTTAGATCCAGTACAGGCTGGTCAAATCTTATCTGAGTTGAGTGAGGAAGTCCAAACAGAGGTTGCGAGACGAATTGCTTTAATGGACCGCACATCTCCAGAGATCATCAATGAGGTGGAACGCATTCTTGAACAAAAGCTTTCTTCAACGTTTACGCAAGACTATACCCAAACGGGTGGGATCGAAGCGGTGGTGGAAGTGTTAAATGGTGTAGACCGTGCGACGGAGAAGACCATTTTAGACACACTTGAAATTCAAGACCCTGAGCTAGCTGATGAAATTAAGAAACGTATGTTTGTCTTTGAGGATATTGTTACTCTTGATAGCAGAGCGATTCAGCGCGTGATCAGAGATGTTGAAAATGATGACTTATTGCTCGCTCTCAAAGTGGCTAGCGAAGAGGTCAAAGAAATTGTCTTCCGTAATATGTCTCAGCGGATGGTCGAAACATTCAAAGAAGAAATGGAGTTTATGGGACCTGTCCGGCTTAGAGATGTCGAGGAAGCGCAAACCCGTATTGTCAGCATCGTGAGACGACTCGAGGAAGCTGGAGAAATCGTCATAGCTCGAGGCGGAGGAGACGATATTATTGTCTAGGATTATCAAACATGAAACATCTGTTATTCCTGAACAAGGACGGCAAACGATTCCTTTACAGCAAGTAGAGTTCAAAAGAGAACATCATAAAGAAGAGCTGTTCAATGAAACAGAAGCATCACAGCTTATGCTAAGTGATGCAGAAGATCAAGCAATCCGTATTTTAGAACAAGCAAACAGTGAGTTAGAACAAACAATGGCTGAAATCGATCAGCGACGAGCCGATTTTGAAGCAGAAAGAATCCAGCTCATTGAAGATGCGAAACAAACAGGCTATCAAGAAGGCTTCCAAAAGGGGGAAGCAGATGCGAATGTGCAGTACCAATCTATTCTTAATCAAGCGAATGAAATTGTCAGCCTTGCGAAGCAGGACTATGAAGCAAAAATTGAAAGCTCTGCTGAAGAGATTGTGGAACTGGCCTTTGAACTCGCTAAACGAGTTTGGTATGCAGCTGAGGATACAAAAGATCAATTTTTGACTCTTGTGAAGCAGGTTATTTCAGAAGTGAAAGAATATGACGATATTTCCATCTATGTCGATCCTGAACATTACGAGCATGTCATGGCATATAAAGATGAATTGATTAGAATCATTCAAAAGGATACACATCTTGCCTTTTATTTGGATGAAAAAGCGCCAAAAGGTACTTGTTACGTAGAAACAAGCTTTGGAAAAGTGGAAGCGAGTGTTGATACACAAATGAATCAGTTAAAAGAAAAATTATTAGAAGTGATTGATTCAGGTGATCACAAATGAACTTGGATGTGTTAAAAGAAACGATTGAAACAGCCGATCCTTACAAACGATTTGGTAAAGTCAATCGAGTTGTTGGGCTGATGATCGAGTCCAAGGGGCCAGAGAGTTCTATCGGAGATGTGTGCCTCATTCATAAAAAGGGCAGTAAACATCATCCGATTAAAGCAGAGGTCGTTGGTTTTAGAGAAGAAAACATTCTGCTTATGCCTTATGTTGAAGCATCTAAAATTTCGCCAGGCAGTCTTGTTGAAGCGACAGGTGAGTCGTTAAAGGTCAAAGTAGGGACTGGTTTAATTGGTGAAGTCATTGATGCGTTTGGAGACCCGCTGGACGGCAGTATACTTCCAAAAGGACTTGCACCTGTTTCGACAGATCAATCTCCCCCAAACCCGATGGACAGGCCGCCTATTCGAGAAAAGATGGGCGTTGGTGTCAGAGTAATCGACAGTCTGCTCACAGTTGGAACTGGGCAAAGGATCGGGATTTTTGCTGGAAGTGGTGTTGGGAAAAGTACCCTAATGGGAATGATTGCAAAACAGACAGAGGCCGACCTAAATGTTATTGCACTTGTTGGAGAGCGTGGCCGTGAAGTTCGTGAGTTTATCGAAAAGGATTTAGGTGCTGAAGGACTTAAGCGATCGATAGTTGTCGTCGCAACCTCTGACCAGCCCGCACTGACGAGACTAAAAGCAGCCTATACAGCGACAGCCATTGCCGAATACTTCAGAGACAGAGGGAAAAATGTCATGTTTATGATGGATTCTGTCACAAGGGTCGCCATGGCCCAAAGGGAAATAGGTCTTGCAACTGGCGAACCGCCAACTACAAAAGGATTTACACCTTCAGTGTTCGCTATACTGCCTAAATTGCTTGAACGAACTGGAACAAATCAGCTTGGTTCCATCACTGCGTTTTACACAGTCCTTGTTGATGGTGACGATATGAATGAGCCGATCGCTGATACAGTCAGGGGGATCCTAGATGGCCACATTGTACTTGATCGTGCGTTAGCCAACAAAGGACAATTTCCCGCTGTCAATATTCTGAAAAGTATTAGCCGTGTCATGAACAATATAGCAAGTCATGATCACAAGGAAGCGGCCAACTGGTTCCGTCAGCTTTTATCCACTTATCAAAACGCTGAAGACCTCATTAACATTGGAGCATATAAAAAAGGCTCCTCTAAAGATATTGATGAGGCCATGCAGGCTTATCCTCATCTGATTTCATTTTTGAAGCAGGATGTAGAAGAGGCTGTCTCTATAGAAGAAAGTGTGAGTTTATTGCTCAGTTTGATGAATAGAGAGGATTGACAAATACAGTGAGATATCAATACAAATTTCAAAAACTCTTAGAACTGAAAGAAAGTGAAAAAGACAAATCACTCGCAGCGTATCAACAATCCGTATCGGCATTTGAACAAGCCGCTGAAAAACTCTATGAAAATATGAGTAAAAAAGAGCTGATAGAAAAAAGTAAAGAAGAAAAGCTGAGAAGTGGGATGAGTGTCCAAGAAATGCGTCATTACCAGCAATTTGTGACCAACTTAGATAACACCATTCAGCATTATCAGCAACTTGTGATCATGAAACGTCATCAAATGAATGAAAAACAATCTGATTTAACTGAAAAAAATATTGAGTTTAAAAAGTTTGAAAAAATGAAAGAAAAGCAATTTGCAAAGTTTTCCCTTGAACATAAGGCAATTGAAATGAAAGAAATGGATGATATCACTATCAACCAATTCATGTTTCAAGGACATTAGGAGTCGAGATGAATGCCTCAGAAAGAAAAAACGAAGGAATCAAGCGACGGTAAATTTCAATGGATTTTGTTTATTGTGATCATCCCATTGGTTGTGTTTGTGATTGTGACAGGCACAATCCTTTATATGGCAGGTTTTGATCTAAAGAGACCACTCCAAAACATTCCAGTGATTAGTAACTTGGTTGGTTCAGATAACAGCTCAAAAATGCCATCTTCACATATTGATCAACGTGATGAAGAGCTGAAACAATTGAAAGAGACCATTAAAGAGCAAAAGAATAAACTCGAAATTGCACAAAAAGACTTGAAAACAAGTGATGAAGAGATTAAAAGACTGAATCAAAAAATCCGTTCACTTGAAAAAACATCTGAGAATGAAACTGATAATACGTCAGCAAATGGCAGTTCATCCAACAGTTCGTCAAGCAATAATTCAGCGGGCACATCCTCTTATACTGCGGCGTCTTTAAAAGGGAAGATTGCCAGCATTTATGAAAGTATGGATGCTAGAAAATCTTCCAAGATTCTATCAGAACTAAGTGATGAAGAGGCTTTGGAGATTCTTGAGGAGCTTAGTAAAAATAAGCTGACGGACATTTTATCAAAACTAACACCTCAGAAGGCAGCAACGTTTACAAAAGAGCTTGCCAAAAAAGAAGAAAGTGAAAATGGGGGTGGGCAATAAGTGAAGCTATTGGATATTGGAGCCTTACAGCAATCTTCTCAAAGTCTTTCTGGACTGAAGGGAGGCAGCGCATCTTCTGCACGCGGTTTGTTTAAACAATTGCTTAGTGGTGCAGGGGCTCAAAGCAGCCAAGTCAATTCTCAGCCAGCGGAATTCTCTCTTTCTATCAACGATGCGATGCAAATCATTGAAAAATGGATGCAATCACCTGAAGAAGGGATCGATGGAGATCTTCTTGGAGCGCTTCAAATGCTTCAAGGTCAAAAGCTCGATGCATCTGAACTACAGTCACTTGAAGAGTTATTTCAAAAAATGGAATTAACCATTTATGGTGATCAAGCTAATAAACCAGATGCTGAACATAGTGAACAGCTCATACAAGTCCACTTTTTGTTATATCAATTGCTTAACCAACAACCGCTCAGCTCTGATGCGAAACTTGTGCAGGATATTCAAGAAAAAGGTGAAGAATTCATCCGTTTTCTTTGGAAAAACGGGGCAGATGAGAAGCTCATTCAACAAGTAAAAGAGCAGTTCTTCTCGCAGGGATCAGCATCAAAGCTGAACTCTATGTCCCAAAGTGAACTGAAACACTTTAACCAGTTAATCCACCATATGATGGCGAATGCGAAAGGGTCAGACAAAGAGTGGAAAATTTCCATAGGAGAGTTAAAAGAATTAGTCTCTCCAAGGCAATCTTCCCTCTCGTCTAAAGCAAAAGGTGCTGAATTACTTGAATGGCTCCCAAAAAAAGAAGTCGTCAAGGGACAAAGTATAGCTGCACCTGCTTCTGAAAAAAAAATGACCCATACGCTTCTCCAAGGTGATAAGCAGTTTTTTCAACTGCAATCAGCTGCTCCTGTGCAGCATATGCAAACAACTGATGAAAAACCAGGTACGGTTGATCAGCAAATTCTAAACACTTGGAAGCAAATGAAGTTTACGCCGTTCGGCAAATCAAGTGGACGCTTTACAGTTCGATTAAATCCAGAAAATCTTGGATTTATTACCATTCAACTAACGAAACAAAACGGTGTGTATGCGAGCAAAATTACAGCCTCGACGCAGGCAGCAAAAGAGCTGTTAGAGCAGCATCTGCCACAGTTGAAACAGGCACTTCCGAATATGTCGGTTCAAGTGGAGCGTTTCCATATACCGCTTCAATCAAATGAACAGCCGTTATTTGGACAGTTTAGTGAAGAAGACAAGCAGCAGTCAAAAGGACAGAGTTTTCAGCAGCCTGATAAACAGGAAGCGGAATTCCAAGATGTACTGGATGCTCTTGTTGGGTCAGATGATGAAGAGGAGGAGATCTAATGGCAACCGTTGATCCTACAATTAGACCAAACACAGCAGCGGACACTTCTCCAAGTGCAGCAAATAAAAATGACACGCTCGGTCGAGATCAGTTCTTGAAAATATTGCTTACTCAACTACAAAACCAAGATCCGACAAACCCAATTGATGACCGTGAGTTTGTCACGCAGCTTGCAACATTTGCTTCTTTAGAGCAGCAAATGAATATGAACGAATCAATCACCCAGCTGAATATGGTCATGTCTACATTTGTTGCACACCAAGATCCTTTTAATACGTATGTAGGCTGGATTGGTAAAGAAGTAGAGGGCAAACAAGATGATAAAGAGATATCGGGCACTGTGAAGTCTGTGAAAAACATAGATAATGAATACTTCTTATATCTAGAGGATGGAACGAAAATCAGCCCTTGGGACGTTACAACTGTTGGAGAAAAATCGTAAACAAATCGAGGAGGAAAATAAATGTTACGCTCACTATACTCAGGAATTAGCGGAATGAAAAACTTCCAAACAAAATTAGATATCGTGGCCAATAATGTGGCAAACGTTAATACACACGGATACAAAAAGAGCCGTATCACCTTTAAAGATATGGTAAGTCAAACGATTGCAAGTGCTGGTGGACCAACAAACAATTCTGGTTCGATCAACTCAAAACAGGTAGGTTTAGGGTCATCTCTATCATCTATTGACAAAATTATGTCACCAGGTTCTGCTCAAAATACTGATGACCCGTATGATTTCTACATCAATGGTGATGGCTTCTTCCGTATCGAAAGGCAAGGAGAAATTCTTTATACAAGAACAGGGAACTTCAAGCCTGATTCAGAAGGAAATTTGGTCACACCTGATGGAAACTACCTGCTTGGAATGGATGGTCAAAAAATTACTATTCCAGAAGGTGTTTCAAGTGTAAGTGTTGGGCCAGACGGGACGATTTCGGTTGTTGAGAACAATGAAGCGAGAATCGTTGGACAGGTATCACTCGTTTCTTTCAGTAACGCAGCAGGGTTAGACAAAGCCGGTGACAATCTTTACCGACAAACGTTAAGCTCAGGTGCACCAAGCGATCCTATTGTACCTGGTGAACAAGGAACTGGTGTGATTCAAACAGGTAGACTTGAAATGTCAAATGTTGATTTAACAGACGAGTTTACAGAAATGATCATCGGGCAGCGTGGATTCCAAGCGAATGCAAAGACAATTACAACCGCTGATGAAATTCTGCAAGAGCTTGTGAATCTGAAACGATAGGAGGTAGGGGGAGCGTTTATCGCTTCTCTGCTTATTATGATTGAAGTGACAAGATTAAATGGCAAAGGGTTTATGATTAACGCTCTCCATATCGAGCAAATCGAAAGCTTTCCAGACACGACTATTACATTAGCCAATGGAAAGAAATTCGTTGTGAAAGAAGATGAAGAGCAGCTCCAAGAAAAGATTATTTCTTTCTACAGAAAAATCCAAGTCATTTCATTGAATCAAGGAATAGAGGAATTTGAATGAAGAAGAAATTAGTCGTAGTAATGCTAATCATGATTATTGCCATTGTCGGAATTGGAGGAGGCGTCTTTTTTCTGCTGAATGGGTCAGACAAAGCAAAAGCAGAAAAAGAGCCTACAGCAGATGAAGTCGTAAAAGCTTCTGTTGAAATTCCTGAGATTATCACAAATTTAAAATCTGAAGGAAATGCTGTCAAACTTGTACTAAATATTGAAACGGATTCTGAAAAAGCAAAAGAAGAGCTTGAAAAAAGAAGTTTCCAAGTAAAAGATGCCGTGATTGACATTTTATCAGAGACGAATGCTGAGGAACTTGATGGTAAAAAAGGTAGAGAACAATTTAAAACACAAGTCAAAAATAAAGTGAACAACTATTTGCAAGATGGCAAGGTGAAAGAAGTTTATATAACCTCCTTTAATCTGCAATAGAGGCGATTAATTGACACGATGGAGGTGAAGAAATGTCAGGAGAAGTGCTTTCCCAGAATGAGATCGATGCATTATTATCAGCCATATCTACAGGCGAAATGGATGCAGAAGAGCTGAAAAAAGAAGAAACGATGAAAAAAGTGAAGGTGTATGACTTCAAACGTGCACTGCGTTTTTCAAAAGACCAGATTCGAAGTTTAACAAGGATTCACGATAACTTCGCTAGACTACTCACCACTCACTTTTCAACGCAGCTAAGATCATATATTCAAATTTCTGTCAGCTCGGTTGATCAAGTACCTTACGAAGAATTTATTCGTTCGATTCCTAATATGACGTTATTAAACTTATTTTACGTTAGCCCGCTTGAAGGAAGAATCATGCTTGAAGTGAACCCAACAATCGGTTATGCCATGATGGACAGGCTGATGGGCGGGATTGGGATTAGTCATAATAAGACAGAATCACTTACAGAAATAGAAACAAAGATAATCTCAAACATGTTTGAGGGAGCTTTGGAAAATTACAGAGAAGCGTGGCAGTCCATAACCGACATCGAGCCAGAAATGGCAGATTTTGAGGTAAATCCCCAGTTTGTTCAAATGGTGTCACCAAACGAAACAGTTGTCGTCATTTCGCTTAATACACAGATTGGTGAGGTGAGCGGGGTTATCAACCTATGTATTCCTCACGTTGTATTAGAGCCAATCATTCCGAAGCTGTCTGTACACTACTGGATGCAGTCTGAACGAAATGAACCGAAACAAGAAGAAACGAAGGCCATTGAAAAACAGATTATGACGGCCAAAATACCGGTAGTCGCAGAGCTTGGACAATCGGAAATGACGGTGGAAGAGTTTTTGAATTTGGAAATTGGTGATTGTATTGCCTTGGACAAACCAGTAAACGCGCCTCTTACTGTTATGGTCGGAAATAAACCGAAATTCTTGGGACAGGCCGGCCGCATGAATCGGAAACAGGCGATTCAAATTCTAGATCACGACATAAGAGGTGAATAATATGGATAAAAATGGAAGTAAATTATCACAAGATGAAATCGATGCACTCCTTAAAGGAGGCAGCAATGACGATATAGAGCCTGATACAGTCCTTTCTGCAATGGAGCAAGATGCCATTGGAGAAATCGGAAATATTTCATTTGGTAGCTCTGCAACAGCACTTTCAACTCTATTAAATCAAAAAGTGGAGATTACAACTCCAACTGTCTCAGTGATTCAAAAAAGCAAGTTGAATGAGGAGTTTCCTCATCCGTATGTCGCTATTGAAGTGAATTATACTGAAGGCTTTAGTGCAAGTAACCTGCTCGTCATCCAACAAACAGATGCGGCAGTCATTGCAGACTTAATGATGGGCGGAGATGGAACAAATGCTGACCCTTCTTTAAGTGAAATTCACTTAAGTGCAGTGCAAGAAGCCATGAACCAAATGATGGGTTCTGCAGCGACATCTATGTCTACAGTCTTTAACAAAAAGGTTGACATTTCTCCTCCAAGCGTCGAATTACTCGATTTCAAAGAAGGAGAAGGCACAGAGCGCATTCCAGCTGAAAAAATGCTTGTCAAAGTATCCTTCAGATTAAAAATAGGTGAACTCATAGATTCAAATATTATGCAGCTTTACACTATTACATTTGCGAAGGATTTGATCGCAGAATTAACAGATCCGACACCAGAAGAAGAACTAGTTCAAGAAACGCCACAGAGCGCATCTGAACCTCAGCAGGCAGCTCCGTTAACACAGTCTGCTCCTGCACAGCAAGCTGCACCTCCAAAAAGACAAGCGAAGCCAAATCCAGCAGAACCTGTAAATGTGACGCCAGTTGAATTTGAAGCATTCAATGAGCCTCAGCATACAACGAGTCAGCTAGGAAATCTTGAAATGCTGATGGATATTCCGCTTTCCATTACGGTGGAACTTGGAAGAACGCAGCGCAGTGTGAAAGAAGTACTTGAGCTTTCAGCTGGAAGTATCATTGAACTGGACAAACTTGCGGGTGAGCCAGTAGACATTTTGGTGAACAAACGAATCGTCGCCAAAGGTGAAGTCGTTGTCATTGATGAGAACTTTGGTGTTCGTGTAACTGACATTTTAAGTCAGTCGGAAAGACTTTCTAATTTAACATAAACAAACATATAGGGAGAGAATAAGTAAATGGCTACTAAGGTATTAATCGTAGATGATGCTGCTTTCATGAGAATGATGATCAAGGATATTCTTGTAAAAAACGGATTTGATGTAGTAGGAGAAGCAGAAAACGGCACACAAGCTGTTGAAAAATATAAAGAAACATCTCCAGATCTTGTCACGATGGATATCACAATGCCAGAAATGGATGGGATTACAGCGCTAAAAGAAATTAAACAAATTGATGCTTCTGCAAAGATCATCATGTGCTCTGCGATGGGACAGCAATCAATGGTCATTGATGCCATTCAAGCAGGTGCAAAAGACTTTATCGTGAAGCCGTTCCAGGCAGACCGCGTACTTGAAGCAATTAATAAAACGTTGGGCTAAAAAAGGGTGTAAGACTTGTTGAAAAAACGTTTGATATGTATAGCAATGATCAGTTTTATGCTTTTCTTGATGATTCAGCCTGCGTCACTGCTCGCTGAATCGAACGATCCTGAAAACGGCACAGTGAATGACTGGCTAAAAGGAGAGAAAGAAAGCAAAAAGGATACAGAAAAGAAAACCACTGACAATCAAACGAATCCGACAGAAGAAGTTCCCTCTTCTTCTGTCTCCATTATGGATTTTGTCAAAATGATTGGTGCCTTACTTTTTGTCATCCTGCTCATTTATGGATTGGTGAGATTTGTTGGTAAACAAAACCGCCTACTCAAACCATTCCTCTATGTTGAAAATATTGGCGGGACCACGGTCGGCCAAAACCGTTCGGTCCAGCTTATCAAAGTGGGCAAACGAGTATTGGTTGTCGGCGTAGCAGACTCGATTCAGCTTCTAAAAGAAATTGATGATGAACAAGAATGTGAAGCGATTGTGAAACAATATGAAGAAGCGATGGAAAGCAAAACAGATTTACCAAAGATCGTTCAAAAATTCACATCGCAGGTGAAGAAGCATGAACAACCAACCACTTCTTCTTTTTCAGCTAATTTAAAGGCGCAGCTAGCCGAATTGAAAAAGACCCAATCAGAAGTCAGAAAGAAAGGCCCGAAACAAAATGAATGAGTTTATCGATTTATTTAATTCCAGCGGTGCAGGAAATATTAGCACGTCTGTCCGTCTTCTTTTACTTTTGACCGTATTTTCGGTTGCACCAGGCATTCTCATTTTAATGACATGTTTTACTCGGATCGTGATTGTTCTCTCGTTCGTCAGAACATCACTTGCAACCAACTCAATGCCGCCGAACCAAGTGCTTGTTGGACTTGCTTTGTTTCTCACATTCTTTATTATGGCACCCACGTTCTCAGAGATTAATAAAGAGGCACTTACGCCGCTTTTAAATGATGACATTACGTTAAATCAAGCGTATGAAAAAGCTGAAGTGCCAATCAAAGAGTTTATGAGTAAACATACGAGGCAGAAAGACTTGGCTTTATTTCTTAGTTACGCAAAAATGGATACACCTGAATCGATTAAGGATATTCCGTTAACGACAATGGTACCAGCTTTTGCAATTTCAGAATTAAAGACGGCATTTCAAATTGGTTTCATGATCTTTATTCCATTTTTAATTATTGACATGGTGGTTGCAAGTGTCCTGATGTCAATGGGGATGATGATGCTTCCACCGGTTATGATATCGCTCCCTTTTAAAATATTGTTATTTGTTTTAGTCGATGGATGGTACTTGATTGTTAAATCTTTGCTGCAAAGCTTTTAGAGTAGGTGCTTAAAACATGAGTTCAGAATTTGTCATTACGATGGCTGAAAGATCAGTATATGTTGTATTGCTTATTAGCGGGCCGCTTCTAGCGCTCGCGCTAATTGTGGGGCTGATTGTCAGTGTGTTTCAGGCGACAACCCAAATTCAAGAACAGACGCTTGCGTTTATTCCTAAGATTGTTGCAGTGCTCATTGGCCTTGTTGTGTTTGGTCCTTGGATGCTTTCAACAATTGTGTCCTTTACGACAGAGCTGTTCTCGAATTTAGATCGATTTGCAGGTTAAAGAATGATGTCAATTATAGAATTATTCCCTGCTTTTCTTCTTGTTTTTATTCGAATTACTGCTTTCTTTGTGACAGTACCGCTTTTAGCGCATAGAACAATACCTGCTGTTCACCGAATTGGATTCTCACTTTTTCTGGCTGTCATCAGTTTTAGCACAATTAAAGAACCGCCAGCACTTGACATAGACGGTCTTTATATGATGCTTGCGGTGAAAGAAGCAATAGTCGGGCTCCTTCTTGGGCTGATTGCATATATCATGGTGACAGCTGTTCAAATTGCCGGCTCATTCATTGATTTTCAAATGGGTTTTGCGATCGCCAATATTATTGATCCGCAAACAGGGGCGCAAACACCTCTGATGGGGCAATTTTTTTATACGGTCACACTGCTGCTGATGCTTGCGACTAATGCACATCACCTGTTGCTAGATGGTATATATTACAGCTTTCAATATATTGAAGTTGATCAGTACGCGCTGAATTTCGGCAGTGAATCCTTTGCCTACTTTATTTCAAAGAGCTTCAACCAAATGTTCATCATTGCCTTTCAAATCTCAGCACCTGTTGTAGCAAGTTTGTTTTTAGTCGATCTCGCATTAGGGATTGTGGCACGTACAGTTCCACAAATAAACGTATTTGTTGTCGGACTTCCTATTAAAATGGGTGTGAGTTTTATTATGATCATCATCTGTATGGGTGTGATCTTTGGTGTCGTCCAAAATACATTTGAAACGATTGTGCTTACCATGAGGGATTTCCTAGCATTGGTCGGTGGTTCGTCATGATGACAAAGCTTAGACTTGACTTGCAATTTTTCGCAGGTGAAAAAACAGAAAAAGCAACGCCAAAAAAGAGACAGGATTCACGAAAAAAAGGGCAGGTTGCCAAAAGTACCGACGTCAATACAGCCATCTCATTTCTATTAATCTTTTTATCATTCTTTTTTATTGGGCCTTTTATGAAAGAGCGTATTATTGCGCTCATTGAACGTTTTTATTCAACAAAAATGCTAATGAAAATTAGCACATCTAATATTCATCAACTATTCTTGGAATTGCTTCAAGAAACAGGACTCCTCCTTATGCCGATTCTTGGTGTTGGTATGCTGGCAGGGGTGCTCAGTAACTATTTACAAGTTGGGTTTCTCTTTTCGACAGAAGTGATCAAACCGAAATTAGAAAAGCTCGATCCAATTAAAGGATTTAAACGTATATACAGTATTCGAGCACTCGTAGAGCTGTTGAAATCCATTTTGAAAATTGGTTTTGTTGGTTTTGCGACATTTATAGCACTATGGATGCACTTTGATGAAATCTTGCGGCTTCCTTTATTAACAGCGGAGGAAACGCTCCATTTCGTTGCAAATATGACCTTGATTATGGGGTTATATGCAGCAGGTGCTCTTCTGATCTTAGCATGGCTTGATTACATGTATCAGAAATTTGATTATGAAAAAAACTTACGGATGTCCAAGCAAGACATCAAAGATGAGTATAAAAAATCAGAGGGTGACCCGCTCATAAAATCAAAAATTAAACAGCGCCAGCGGGAAATGGCCATGAGACGGATGATGCAGGAAGTCCCAAAAGCGGACGTCATCATTACAAACCCGACCCACTACTCAATTGCTTTGAAATATGACGAAGAAAAGATGGACGCCCCCTTTGTTGTGGCAAAGGGAACAGATATTTTGGCTTTGAAAATTAGAACGATTGCGAAAGAGCACGATGTCATGACTGTAGAGAACCGGCCGCTCGCACGCGCTCTCTATGATCAAGTCGACATCGATCAGGGGGTGCCGGAAGAATACTTTAAGGCCATCGCTGAAATTTTAGCTTACGTATATAAAACGAAACAAAAGATGTTATGAATTTTTGGTTTTAAAAGGAGAGAACAGGCATGTCAGCAAGAGATTTATCTGTTTTATTCAGTGTTATTTTAATCGTGGCGATGCTGGTCATACCGTTTCCGCCAATTCTATTAAGTATTTTAATCATTATTAATATTTCTCTTGCGCTTATCGTGCTTCTCACCACAATGAACATGCAAGAACCGCTGCAATTTTCCATATTTCCATCATTGCTTTTGCTCTTAACTTTGTTTCGCTTAGGGCTTAACATCTCTACAACACGTTCTATTTTATCAACAGGAGATGCTGGGAAGGTTGTGGAAACGTTTGGTTCATTTGTTGTTGGAGGAAATGTACTTGTTGGTCTAGTTGTCTTCCTGATTCTGATCATCATTCAGTTTATCGTTATCACCAAAGGAGCTGAGCGTGTATCAGAGGTTGCCGCAAGGTTTACGCTTGACGCGATGCCAGGGAAACAAATGAGTATTGATGCAGATTTAAATGCAGGAATGCTGACAGAAAGTGAAGCAAGAAATCGCCGTGAAAAAGTAGCGAGAGAGGCAGACTTTTATGGAGCGATGGATGGTGCAAGTAAGTTCGTCAAAGGGGATGCCATCGCAGGTATTATCATCGTCATAATCAATATTATTTTTGGAATCATTATTGGGATGCTCCAGCAAGGAATGTCAATTCAAGAATCAGCTTCCCACTTTACCCTTTTAACGGTTGGGGACGGAATTGTTTCACAAATTCCGGCACTCCTTATTTCAACAGCAACAGGGATTGTTGTCACGAGGGCTGCATCTAACGGAAACCTTGGTTCAGATATTACTGGACAGTTGTTTGCTTTTCCGACCATGCTTTACGTCACAGCAGGAACGATTTTCCTTCTCGGCGTATTTACACCAATTGGCGTGCTTTTGACTGGACCAATCGCAGGATTCCTTGCACTTGGTGCATATATGATGTCAAAAAACAAACAGGATCAAGAAGAAATCGAAGAGGTGCTGGAGGAACAGGCCGAGGTAGAGGAGATGAAAAGTCCAGAAAGTGTTATTCACCTCCTGCAAATGGATGCCATTGAATTTGAATTTGGCTACGGTTTGATCCCACTCGCTGATGCAAATCAGGGCGGTGATCTCTTAGACCGAATTGTCATGATCCGAAGGCAGTTGGCCCTCGAATTAGGTCTTGTCATTCCAGTAGTACGGATTCGAGACAACATTGCGCTTAATCCAAATGAATACCGGTTGAAAATTAAAGGGAACGAAGTGGCAAAAGGTGAGCTATTGCTTGATCATTACTTAGCCATGTCCCCAACGCCTGATGATGATCCAATTGAAGGAATTGAAACAATCGAACCATCCTTTCGTCTACCGGCAAAATGGATATCAGAAGCAGAAAAAGATCAGGCAGAAATGCTTGGCTATACGGTCGTGGACCCAGCTTCTGTTGTGTCTACTCACATCACAGAAAAGATTAGGCAAAATACACACGATCTGCTCGGACGACAAGAAACAAAGCAATTAATCGATCATCTAAAAGAAAGTTACCCTGTCTTAGTGGATGAGATAACACCAAATCCGCTAGCGGTCGGTGATATCCAAAAAGTGCTTGCAAAGCTGCTCAAAGAAAAGGTCTCCATCCGAAACCTTGTCACCATTTTTGAGACGCTTGCAGACTATGGAAAACTAACGACTGATACAGATTTGTTAACAGAGTATGTCAGACAGTCGCTAGCAAGACAGATAACCGCACAATATGCAAGGGAGAATGAATTATTGAAAGTCGTGACATGCTCAGGTCGAGTCGAAAAGGTCATTGCTGACAGCGTACAGCAAACAGAGCATGGAAACTACTTATCGTTAGATCCAGAATCCTCTGAAAGTGTGATTCAATCAGTGGCTAAAGAAATTGAACAACTTTCGCTTCGTCAGGAAACGCCGGTTCTATTATGCTCTCCTCCTATTAGAATGTACGTCAAGCAGTTGTTAGAAAGGTATTTCCCAGATTTACCGGTACTATCTTATAACGAACTAGAAGCAAATGTAGAAGTACAGAGCATCGGAGTGGTGGATATCTAATGAAAATGAAAAAAATCACAGCGAATTCTATGCAGGAGGCGACAATTCAAATCAGGCAGCAGCTCGGTAAGAATGCCGTCATTTTAAATTCAAAAACCGTTGTCAAACGAAAGCTGTTTGGTTTAAAGAAACAACAAATGGTAGAGGTCATTGCGGTGCTAGATCAAGATTTTGAAGAAAGAGCTGGTAAAGGGCTAAGCTCAGTGCCTCCTGCACCAGTTTTACCGAAAAAGGAACTAATTGAAAAGCCGGTACAAGAGCCATCTTATGCTGTTGAGGCAATCAAAGCGGCGCCTTCTAAATCTCACCATTTAGATTATGCAAGGAACGAGCGCCATGTTGGAATGTTGCCTGATTCACTCATGGCGATTGATCAAAAGCTGAAGGATCAAGGACTTGATGATGCGACCCGAGATCAATGCTTAAAAGGTCTTTTAACAAAGGGTGCTGTCAAGGAAGACCAAATTAAAAAAGAACTAGAAAAACTGCTCACAGACATGCTACCAACTCACACCTCAGATGAGCCGACAATTCGTTCGAGATACATTGTGCTGTTTGGATCAACTGGGGCTGGTAAGACGACAACCATTGCAAAGCTGGCTGCTAAAACGGCCATTCAGCAGCAAAAGAAAATCGCTTTTATTACAACGGATACGTACCGAATTGCCGCGATCGAACAACTGAAAACATATGCTGAATTGCTAAAGGCGCCGCTTGAGGTTTGTTATTCAAGAGAAGATTTTGTCAAAGCGCAGCAGCTCTTTAAAGATTATGATCATATTTTCGTCGACACAGCAGGTCGTAACTTTAAAGAAGAAGCATATATCAAAGAGCTGACAGCTATTATTCCATTTGACGAAACCATTCAAAGTTTTCTCGTCATGAGTGCAACCTCGAAGTATCAGGACATGAAAGCCATAGTTAAACGTTTTGCGCACATTCCAATTCATCAATTCATTTTTACAAAAGTAGATGAAACAGACACGATGGGGACGATCTTTCACATCATGGTAGAATCCCAAATTGGGCTTGGCTTTTTAACAAATGGCCAAAATGTGCCTGAGGATATTCTCGAGAGCTCTCCCCTTGATTTAACAAGGATGGTTTTACAATGATGAAGCCTGACCAAGCGGAAGGTTTAAGAAAACTTGTTCAGCAAAGTCAGACGATAACGCCGATGCCTCTTCGTTCTAGCGGACAAGCGAAAACCATTGCAGTCATGAGCGGTAAAGGCGGGGTGGGCAAATCGAATTTGACGCTGAATATGGCGCTCTCTATCGCAAATACAGGCAAGCAAGTGCTCGTTATCGACCTTGATTTTGGCATGGGGAATATTGATATTTTATTAGGGAAAACGTCGATTAGCTCCATATTCGATCTTCTCGTCAGGAAGACACCCTTTCAAGCGGCCATAACAAAAGGAACTGACAACCTTTATTACATTTCTGGCGGAAGCGGGCTCGAACAGTTGTTTTCTTTAGATAAGGATCAATGGTCATTCTTTCTAGAGGAGATGGAGAGGATGATGTGCGATTTCGATTGTATATTCTTTGATATGGGTGCAGGCTTGTCAAAAGATCAACTGCCTTTTGTTTTATCAGCAGGAGAAGTGGTGGTCGTGACAACGCCGGAACCAACTTCCATCATGGATGCCTACAGCGCGATTAAACATTTAGCCATTCATCAGTTTGAACAGTCTGTGCACATTATCGTCAACCGGTGTAAAACTCCGTCGGAAGGGTCTGAAACCTACCGGAAATTAGCAGGAGTAGTCACATCATTTCTTCATAGAAAGCTTATTTTTGCTGGGGCTGTACCCGATGATCCTGCGGTTCCTAAGGCCGTAGCTGAACAGATCCCATTTTATATCATGCAGCCTCATTCAAGACTGAGTAAAACCATTAAGATGCTGGCAGAAACACTTTATCATCAGCAGATAAGAGAGTCACGGAGAGAGCAGCATACGTTTATAGATAAGTTGTCCTCTTTTTTTAAAAGGAGGAAGGTGGACTCATGATTAGAGTGCTTGTAGTAGATGACTCGGCCTTTATACGAAAGCTCATTAGTGATTTTCTAAGTGCCGAGCAAGAAATTGAAGTCGTAGGAACGGCGCGTAATGGGGAAGATGCCTTAAAGAGGATCAAGGAATTGAATCCAGATGTTGTCACATTAGACGTGGAAATGCCTGTTTTAAATGGAACAGAAGCATTAAAGCAAATGCTGGCTGATCACGACCTTGCTGTGATTATGGTGTCAAGCCAGACAAAGCAAGGGAAGGATTTAACCATCCATTGCTTAGAACTCGGTGCTTTTGACTTTGTCACAAAGCCTTCAGGAAGTATTTCGCTCGATTTACACAAAGTAAGAGGCCAAATTGTAGAGCGGGTACTTGCGGCAGGCCTGTCTAGGAAACGCACTGAGAAACAGGTTTCTCCTAAGCTAGTCATCAAGCCGCCAAGTCCAGTAGCTGCTACACGTCTACAAGAAGTCAAAAGCGGCTCACTCCAAAAGATTATTTCAATCGGAACATCTACTGGAGGACCAAGGGCGCTTCAAAGAGTTGTAACGAAGCTTCCAAAGGACATAAAGGCGCCAATTTTGATTGTGCAGCATATGCCGGCAGGATTTACGGCATCACTTGCTACTAGGTTGGACCATTTATCACAAATTACGATTAAAGAAGCACAAGATGGAGACATCGTTAAAAATGGAGTGGCTTACATAGCTCCTGGTGGAATGAATATGTCACTTCATGAACAAGGGATGACTTTAGTGATCAGGCTGTCCTCAGAGGACACTTACAGCCGCCACAAACCTTCTGTTAACTATTTATTTGAATCCATCAGTAACATAAAAGGTTATGAGAAGATTGCTGTCATTATGACAGGGATGGGTAGTGACGGTACAGAAGGTGTCAAAAAAATGGTCGCAAGCGGTCATACAAAAGTCATTGCAGAAAAAGAAGAATCATGTGTTGTTTTCGGAATGCCTAAATCAGTCATTAAAGCAGGCCTTGCACATGAAACAAGGCATGTGGATGATATCGCACATGCAATTATAAGCTCCATGAATAAAGAGAGGGCGTGAATATGTTGGATGTAAACCAATACTTAGATATCTTTTTAGATGAAAGCAGAGAACACTTACAAACTTGTAATGAAAAACTTCTTGAATTAGAAAAGAACCCAACTGACTTGCAGCTAGTAAATGATATATTCAGAGCGGCTCATACATTGAAAGGCATGAGTGCAACGATGGGCTTTGATGATATGGCTCAGTTAACGCATCACTTAGAAAACATGTTTGATGCCATCCGGACTGAACAAATGATTGTCACTCCCGAGTCAATGGACACGATGTTTGAAGCACTCGATCATCTTGAAGCAATGGTTCAATCTATTGCAGAAGGCGGAGATGGTAAACGTGATGTCACAGAGATTAGTAAAAAGTTAGATGTGACAGGAAGCCATGCAGAGGCAGCATTAGCTGATGCATCAGCTAATGCTGTTAACGACTTGAATTATAATGAATTTGAGCGAACGGTTCTTGATGAAGCCAGAGAACAAGGCTTCAAATGCTATGAGCTGACAGTGACATTAAGCGACGCATGCTTATTAAAAGCGGTTCGTGTCTATATGATTTTTGAAAGATTGAATGAAGCAGGCGAGGTCGTCAAAACGGTCCCGAATGCAGAACTTTTAGAATCAGAAGATTTTGAATCTGAATTTAGCATTTCTTGTCTATCTAAACAGCCGATGGATGAAGTGAAAAAAATCGTGACGGCGATCTCAGAGGTTGAAAATGTTGAAATCTCTGAAGTTTCTGCATTTGAAGAAACTGCCGCTGCTGAAAAACAAAAAGCAAAACCTGAACAGAAAAAAGAAGAAGCATCCATCCCTGCTGCTAAAGCACTAGCAAACGATGTACCAAAAGCAAATGGCAATAACGGTGCAGCTCCCGGCGGGACAAAAACAATTCGTGTCAACATCGATCGTCTGGACTCTCTCATGAATCTATTTGAAGAACTCGTCATTGATAGAGGGCGTTTAGAACAGATTGCCAAAGAGCTTGAAAACAACGAACTTACCGATACAGTGGAAAGAATGACACGTATTTCTGGCGACCTGCAATCGATCATCCTGAACATGAGAATGGTACCTGTAGAAACTGTGTTTAACCGGTTTCCGCGTATGATCCGTCAATTGACGAAAGAGCTCAATAAAAAAATTGAACTCATCATTGAAGGCGCTGAGACAGAGCTTGATCGAACAGTCATCGACGAGATTGGAGATCCGCTTTTACACTTACTTAGAAACAGTCTAGATCATGGCATTGAATCGCCAGAAGAACGTGTGAAAAAAGGCAAGCCAGAAAAAGGAACAGTCCTATTAAAGGCTTATCATAGCGGAAACCACGTCTTCATCGAGGTAGAAGATGATGGTGGTGGAATTAACCGTAAAAAGGTGCTTGAAAAAGCATTAGAGCGCGGCGTTATTACCGAAAGAGAAGTGGAAACCCTTGAAGATCATCAAATTGATTCACTGATCTTTGCAGCAGGATTCTCTACAGCTGATACGATTTCTGACATTTCAGGCCGTGGTGTAGGACTTGATGTCGTGAAAAACAAGCTAGAATCATTAGGTGGCTCTGTGAGCATTAACTCAACAGAAGGACAAGGCTCATTGTTCTCTATCCAGCTTCCACTCACATTATCGATTATCTCCGTTCTTCTTGTAAAACTGGAAGAGGAGACATTTGCGATTCCGATTTCTTCTATTATTGAGACGGCTGTGATTAAGAAAAGCGACATCCTTCAAACGCATGATCGTGAAGTCATTGACTTCCGCGGATTTATCGTACCAGTTGTATACTTGAAGAAACAGTTCCACGTACCAAATGCGAATGAATTAGAGGAAGAACTGCACATCATCGTTGTCCGTAAAGGAGATAAACTGACAGCATTTGTGGTCGATTCATTTATTGGTCAGCAAGAGGTTGTATTGAAATCACTAGGAGATTATTTACCAAACGTATTTGCGATATCAGGCGCAACAATCCTAGGTGACGGTCAGGTTGCACTCATCGTTGACTGTAATGCAATGATCAAGTAAAAAACAATAGAGGAGCGGTCTGAAATGAGTACAGATATCAAAACTGGTGAAAAGATGATTGTGTTTATCGTAAACAAAAAAGAATACGCCATTTCAGTATCAGAAGTAAAGTCCATTGAAAAATGGCAGCAGCCGACAAGAGTTCCTGGCGTTGCCCCTTATATATGTGGTGTCATTAATCTGCGCGGTGTGGTAACTCCTGTCATTGACCTCAGAGTCAGACTTGGATCAACTGAAAACGAGATTACGGATGAAACAAGAATGATTATTGTTTCCGTGGGTGACATTGAGGTCGGCTGGATTGTTGATGAGGCAAACGATGTCATCACGGTAAATCAGGAAGAGGTAGAATCTTCTCCTGATTCTGAAAAAGAAGGGCAATCATGGGTGACAGGCATCATTAAGCATGACCAGCGTCTATTTAATATCATTCATGCTGGTGCGGTCCTCGATAAGAATATTGCGCCTGTTCATTAAGGGGGATGTGAAATGAGCATTTTCAGTGAAATTAAAGATGAACAGCTAGATGTATTGAGAGAGGTTGGGAATATAGGGGCAGGCCACGCAGCGTCTGCTCTAGCCAACCTATTAAATCGTAAAATCGATATGGCTGTTCCTTTTGTTAAGGTTCTCTCGTTTGAAGATCTAATGGATTTCCTTGGCGGTGCAGATCTTCCAGTTGCAAGCATTTTTCTGCGAATGGAAGGAGATATATCCGGTTCTATCTTTTTTATTATGCCGTTTGAGCAAGCAGAGCAATTTGTGAGAGAGCTTGTACAGGATCCGGCATTTGATATTGATACCATTCATGAGCATGTACTTGGGACGTCCGCATTGCATGAATTAGGAAATATTTTAGCAGGCTCTTATTTATCCGCCCTTGCAGATTTGACAAAATTGCAGCTTTATCCAAGTGTTCCAGATGTCACTCTTGACATGTTTGGGGCTGTGATTAGTGAAGGGCTAATGCAGTTCAGTCCTCTTGGGGATCAGGCGATTGTGATTGATACATCGATTTTTGATGATCAAAATAAGCAAGAGCTGAAAGGAAATATGTTTCTATTACCAGACTTTGAATCGTTTGACAAACTGTTCAAAGCATTAGGTAACCTATAATGAACGTGCAGATTCCGGTAGTTGTAAAGGTTGGTATAGCGGATGTTCAGCTTGTCAAATCACCAGATCGCATTCGGACATCCGGTCTTGGTTCTTGCGTAGGACTTGTGCTGTTTGACCAAGAGAAAAAGCTGGCAGGTCTTGTCCATGTCATGCTTCCTGACTCATCTCTTGCAAAAGGGGCAGTGGAGAACTTGGCCAAATATGCAGATACAGGTGTCAAGCATACAATTGATCTGCTCTTAAAAGAAGGAGCGCGCAAACATGCGCTAAAGGCGAAACTCGCTGGTGGAGCGGAAATGTTTAAGTTTAAGTCAACCAATGATCTGATGAGAATTGGACCTAGAAACGTATCAGCTGTGAAAGAACATTTGTCTCTTCACCATATCCCGATCATTAGTGAGGACATGGGCGGTAACAATGGCCGTACGATTGAATTCGATCCGCTTACGACAGAGCTTGAGATCCGTACTGTGAAGCAAGGGATTATGAAGATATAACTAAGGAAGTATAGGGGGAGAAAGATGCAATCCTTAAATTACGAAGATCAGGCGCTATGGGCTAGATGGAAAGAGTGGAAGGACCCAGCTGCTGGAGATGATCTTATGCGCCGCTATATGCCGCTCGTCACATATCATGTTGGAAGAATTTCCATCGGTCTCCCGAAGTCAGTGCATAAAGAAGACTTGATCAGTCTAGGGATGCTCGGTTTATATGATGCCCTTGAAAAATTTGACCCCGGAAGAGATCTGAAGTTTGATACATACGCATCCTTCAGAATTCGCGGGGCCATCATCGACGGTCTTCGTAAAGAGGACTGGCTGCCTCGTACATCAAGAGAAAAAACAAAAAAAGTAGAAGCGGCTATTGAAAAACTTGAACAGCGTTATTTACGAAATGTGACGCCAACGGAGGTTGCCAAGGAGCTAGGCATGAGTGAACAGGATGTTGTTACAACCATGAATGAAGGCTTCTTTGCGAATTTGCTCTCAATTGACGAGAAGTTGCATGATCAAGAAGACGGAGAAAACGTCCAAGTCATGATTCGGGACGAAAAGTCTGTGACACCTGAAGAGAAAATGCTAAAAGACGAATTGATCAAACAGCTTGCTGAAAAAATCACAGAGCTTTCGGAAAAAGAAAAGCTTGTGATTAGTCTTTTCTATACAGAGGAATTGACATTAACGGAAATCGGTCAAGTGCTTAACTTATCCACCTCCCGCATTTCCCAGATTCATTCAAAGGCATTGTTCAAGCTTAAGCATTTGCTTGATAAAGCCATTCAATCTTAAAGAGTTAGTGAGTGAAAAAATATGTTATGGCTGATCAGCTTCATGCTTCATGCTGCACTTATTTATTTTGTGATTATTTTATACACGAGAATGAATTCGCTGAAGGCAACCGAACAAAAACAGCGAGAGCTACTTGAAGAAACGGAAAATACATTGGCTGCATTTTTAATGGAAGTCAAAGAAGAGAATGACAAACTATCAAAAGCTGCAGCTGCTTCCCCTGATTTTTTTGATGAAGAGCTGATGTCGGATCTTCAGACACCAAAGCAACCACAACCACCAACTGAATCCCAGCGATTGATAGAAAGTGAAGATCCAGTCCCAGAGCATCTGTCGGCTCTTCTTAGCGAAGTTGAGGTGCAGGAAGAGAAGGTAAATGAACCCGTTCCAAGTCTTGAAACAGAAGCTGCTGCACCTTCTGAAAGTGAAATAGAAGAAACATTTCAAGAACAAGTGAAAGCTTTATATGATCAAGGGCTGACACTAGAAGAAATAGCGAAAGAACTAAAAACTGGTAAGACAGAAATCGAGCTTTTATTGAAATTTAGCGGAAAGCTGTAAAGGATTCTTGATTGTCAGTCCATCATGTGTTATATTATTTCTTGGTGTTAAATACACACGCTTGATGATTCATATGAAGGTGCTGCCGTGGCGCAGTTTTATGTGGACATGATTTAAGCGGAGGAAAAAAACCATTATATTAGGAGGCAACAAAATGTCAGTTATTTCTATGAAGCAATTGCTAGAAGCTGGTGTTCACTTCGGTCACCAAACACGCCGTTGGAACCCAAAAATGAAGCGTTACATCTTTACAGAGCGTAACGGTATCTACATCATCGATCTTCAAAAAACGGTGAAAAAAGTAGAGGAAGCTTACAACTTCACGAAAAACCTTGCTGCTGACGGAGGAAAAATCCTTTTCGTTGGTACGAAAAAACAAGCACAAGATTCAGTGAAAGAAGAAGCAATCCGTTCTGGTATGTTCTATGTAAACCAACGCTGGCTTGGGGGAACGTTAACAAACTTTGAAACAATCCAAAAACGTATCAAGCGTTTAAAAGATATTGAAAAAATGCAAGAAAACGGCACATTCGAAGTTCTCCCTAAGAAAGAAGTCGTTCAACTGAAAAAAGAATTAGAGCGTCTTGAGAAATTCTTAGGCGGAATCAAAGACATGAAGAGTCTTCCAGATGCACTTTTCATTATCGACCCTCGTAAAGAGCGCATTGCAGTTGCAGAAGCTCGTAAACTAAATATCCCAATCATCGGTATCGTTGACACAAACTGTGATCCAGATGAAATTGATGTTGTGATCCCTGCAAACGATGATGCAATCCGTGCTGTAAAACTTCTAACTGCTAAAATGGCAGATGCGATTCTTGAGTCTAAACAAGGCGAAGAAGAAGCTGTTGTAGGAGAAACGACAGAAACTGAAACAACAACTGCGTAACCTATTCAAAAGGTGATAAGAGGGAAATGCCTTTTATCACCTTTTTTTCACCTATTAATCCGTGTTTTAACATAGAAGGAGGAAATGTAAAATGGCAATTACTGCTCAATTAGTAAAAGAACTGCGTCAAAAAACTGGTGCAGGTATGATGGACTGTAAAAAAGCGTTAACAGAAACTGGTGGTGACATCGACAAAGCAATCGATCTTCTAAGAGAAAAAGGAATCGCAAAAGCTGCGAAAAAAGCAGATCGTATTGCGGCAGAAGGATTAACTCTTATCAAAACTGACGGCAACACAGGCGTCATCCTTGAAGTGAACTCTGAGACTGATTTCGTTGCGAAAAACGAAGGATTCCAAACACTTCTTAACGAACTTGCTGATCATTTACTTGCTGCTAAACCTGCAACAATTGAAGAAGCTCATGCCTCTAAAATGGAAAATGGTTCAACAGTTGAAGAGCATATCACATCTGCAATTGCGAAAATCGGAGAGAAAATCACTCTACGTCGTTTCTCTCTCATCACGAAAGAAGATAACGCTGCATTTGGTTCTTACTTGCACATGGGCGGACGCATCGGTGTATTAACTGTTCTTAACGGAACAACTGATGAAGAGATTGCAAGAGACATTGCAATGCACGTTGCTGCTGTAAATCCTAAATACATTTCTCGTGACCAAGTGTCTGAAGAAGAAGCAAACCGTGAGCGCGAAGTATTAACGCAGCAAGCGCTTCAAGAAGGAAAGCCTGAAAACATCGTAGCTAAAATGGTGGAAGGCCGTCTAAACAAATTCTTCGAAGAAATTTGCTTACTTGACCAAGCTTTCGTTAAAAACCCAGATGAAAAAGTGAAACAAGTTGTAGGTGCGAAAAACGCAACTGTTCAAACTTACGTTCGCTATGAAGTGGGTGAAGGAATCGAAAAGCGTCAAGACAACTTTGCTGAAGAAGTCATGAGCCAAGTGAAAAAGTAATGTTTGAAAAGCTCTCTGGGGCTTTTTTAGGGAGCACAAGCACTGTGTTCCCTATTTTTTAGAGGATATTGATTTACAAAAGGCCGTTTCTTGCGCATAATAAGAGACGGTATAGTTTACACTTGGAGGTTATCATGAGCAAACCGAAATATAATCGCATTGTACTGAAGCTAAGTGGCGAAGCACTAGCAGGTGATGCTGGAAATGGAATTAACCCAACTGTCATTCAATCCATTGCAAAGCAAGTAAAAGAAATTGCAGAACTTGATGTTGAAGTTGCAGTCGTCGTAGGTGGCGGAAACCTTTGGCGCGGTAAGACAGGCAGTGATTTAGGAATGGACAGAGCAACAGCAGACTACATGGGTATGCTTGCAACAGTGATGAACTCGCTGGCATTACAGGACAGCCTAGAGACGCTTGGGATTCAGTCTAGAGTACAAACCTCTATTGAAATGAGACAGGTTGCAGAGCCATACATAAGAAGAAAAGCGATCCGTCATCTGGAGAAGAAACGAGTCGTGATTTTTGCTGCAGGTACTGGTAACCCTTATTTCTCTACAGATACAACAGCAGCACTTCGTGCAGCAGAAATTGAAGCAGATGTCATTTTAATGGCCAAAAATAATGTAGACGGAGTCTATAGTGCTGATCCACGTACAGATGCGGATGCAGTAAAATATGATAAGCTATCGTATCTTGATGTATTAAAAGAAGGTCTTGCAGTCATGGATTCTACAGCGTCCTCATTATGTATGGACAATGACATTCCTTTAATCGTATTCTCCATAATGGAGGAAGGAAATATTAAACGTGCCGTAAGTGGCGAATCAATCGGAACGATCGTGAGGGGGAAATAACGTGTCAAAAGAAGTGTTGAACCAAACAAAAGAAAAAATGGAAAAAGCCGTTCAATCATACGGACGTGAACTAGCAACTGTTCGCGCTGGCAGAGCAAATGCTTCACTACTAGATAAAGTGACAGTTGATTATTACGGTGCACAAACACCACTCAACCAAATTGCGTCGATCACAGTGCCCGAAGCACGTATGCTTATTATCACACCTTACGATAAAACAGTGATCGGTGATATCGAAAAAGCAATCCAAAAGTCAGATCTAGGCATCACGCCAACAAGTGACGGAAATGTGATCCGCATTGCGATCCCTGCACTTACTGAAGAAAGACGTAAAGAGCTTGTAAAAGTTGTGAGAAAGTTCTCAGAAGAATCAAAAGTAGCTGTTCGTAACGTTCGTCGTGATGCAAACGATGATTTGAAAAAACTTGAGAAAAATGGGGAGATCACTGAAGATGAATTAAGATCATCTACAGAGGATGTTCAAAAATTGACAGATGAATATGTCGCTAAAATTGATGACGTGACGAAAGATAAAGAAAAAGAAATCATGGAAGTTTAAGAAAAAACTATGTACAATAGATAATAGTGAAAGCCCCTCTTCATGTTTACAGGGGGTTTTTTTGTTAATACTGTTGATGACTATATTATTAGCGGGAACGCAACCTTTTTGGGTGATGGAGGAATCTCATGCTCAATATACTCAAAAATTGGAAGAATCAGCAAATAGCAGCTTCCAACTTAGAAAGCCTGACAAAAGAAGACATAATAAATGGAGAAATTCCTGAACATATCGCCATTATCATGGACGGGAACGGAAGATGGGCGAAGAAACGTGCTCTTCCACGGGTAGCAGGACATCATGAAGGAATGAAAGTCGTCAAGCGCATGACAAAGCTTGCAAATGAGCTCAATGTCAAAGTGCTAACTTTGTATGCTTTCTCTACGGAAAATTGGAAACGTCCAAAATTAGAAGTAGATTTTTTAATGAAGCTTCCTGAAGAATTTTTAAACATCTACCTGCCTGAACTCATAGAGGAAAATGTCCGTGTGCGTTTAACAGGTGATCCAGAAGGCCTCCCGCAACATACAAAAAAAGCGGTAGAGAACGCAATAAAGAGTACGGAGAATAACGACGGACTCGTTCTGAACTTTGCGCTCAACTATGGAGGGCGCACAGAAATCGTCTCAGCATGCAGACAAATATCTGAAAAAGTCAAAGAAGGTAAGCTTAAGGCAGTAGACATCACAGAAGAGATGTTTTCAGCTTATTTAATGACAGAATCTCTTCAAGATCCGGATTTGCTTATTCGCACAAGTGGAGAAATTAGATTAAGCAACTTTATGCTTTGGCAAATTGCGTATAGCGAGTTTGTCTTTACGGATGTGCTTTGGCCTGACTTTTCTGATGAGCATTTCATAGGCGCTATCGGAGAGTACCAGCGCCGCGGCCGGAGGTTCGGTGGAATTTAGAGGGTGGTGCAGATGAAACAAAGAATTTTGACGGGTGTTTTGGCAGCTGCAATGTTTTTGCTTGCAGTGATTTATGGACAAATGCCATTTACCCTGCTGATTTATTTAATGGGAAGTGTCGCTCTTTTTGAGCTTCTTAGAATGAAAAAGATCTCTATTTTCAGCTTTCCTGGTATTGTCAGCTTAATATTGCTTTGGTTTTTAATGGGTGGAGAAAATAGCTTCTTCCCGAACGTAGACGCATCAAAAATGCAGATTGCTTTATTCGCTGTCTTAATCCTTTTAACTTATACAGTTCTGAGCAAAAACTCTTTCACATTCGATGAGGTTGCTTTTGTTATATTAGCCACATTATATATTGGCGTTAGTTTCTATTATTTTATTCAAATTAGAGGCTTATATGGCATGAGTGCGATCTTCTTCGCAGCGGTGATTATTTGGTCCACTGACTCAGGTGCCTATTTTATTGGGAAGTCTATGGGGAAACGAAAGCTTTGGCCAGAGATCAGCCCAAACAAAACAGTAGAAGGATTTATCGGTGGAATCGTCACAGCGGTCGTGCTGTCACTTGTGTTTCAGGCGGTTACAGGATTTTTGCCATCATATCTGCTTGTTATGTTTATTACCCTTTTGTTAAGTATTTTTGGACAGCTTGGCGACCTTGTGGAATCTGCTTTAAAGCGTCATTACCATGTGAAGGATTCAGGAACAATACTCCCTGGTCATGGCGGGATTTTGGACAGGTTTGACAGCTTTTTATTCGTTCTGCCGTTTTTATATTTACTGCTGGCCATGTTTGCTAGCTAACCTCATAGAAACTAATTGAACGAGAGAAGGAGTGGCAATTTGAAATATATTTCGCTATTAGGCGCAACTGGATCAATTGGAGAACAAACATTAGATGTGATGAGGCAGCACCCAGACAAATTTAAGCTGAATGCCATGACGTTTGGCAGAAATGTAGACAAGGCCATTCCCATTATTGAACAATTTCAACCTGAATTCGTCGGGTGCCTAAACGAAGAGACTTATCGCATCTTAAAAGGTCATTCTTTTGCATACGATGTCAAAATGGCTGCTGGTGATGAAGCGAACATTGAGGCAGTGACCTATGATGCAGTGGACGTTGTGGTTAATGCACTTGTAGGAAGTGTTGGGCTTGTCCCTACATTAAAGGCTATTGAACAAAAAAAGACGATCGCACTTGCAAATAAGGAAACACTTGTGACAGCTGGTCATATAGTAAAAGAGTACGCCAAAAAATATGAAGTGCCTTTACTTCCTGTCGATAGTGAACACTCCGCTATTTTTCAATCTTTGCAAGGTGAACAAGCTAAAAACATTGAACGATTAATCGTGACAGCTTCAGGTGGTAGTTTCCGAGATAAGAGACGAACTGAACTTGAAGGTGTAACGGTTGAAGAAGCGCTGAATCATCCGAACTGGTCCATGGGAGCGAAAATCACCATTGACTCAGCGACCATGATGAATAAAGGGCTCGAGGTGATTGAGGCGCATTGGCTGTTTGATATACCATATGACCAAATTGATGTGCTGTTACATAAAGAGAGCATCATCCATTCCATGGTAGAATTCCATGACAAAAGCGTCATGGCTCAGTTAGGTACACCTGACATGAGGGTTCCGATTCAATATGCGCTCACTTACCCTGACAGAGCGCCATTAAAAGAAGCAAAATCATTGAACCTTTGGGAGATTGGACAATTGAATTTCCAAAAAGCGGATTTTAACAGGTATCGCTGCTTACATTTTGCTTACGAATCAGGTAAAATAGGAGGAACAATGCCTACTGCACTTAATGCAGCAAATGAAATAGCCGTTGATGCATTTCTAAAAGGCAAAGTAACGTTTCTGCAAATTGAAGAATTGATTGAAAAGGCACTGATCAGACATCATGTGATTTCAAAGCCTAGTTTGCAAGATATCCATGAAGTGGACAAAGATACACGAGACTTTGTTCAATCAATCCTCGCATAAGGTGGTATGTTCGTGAATACAGTGATTGCGTTTATTATTATTTTTGGAACGCTCGTTTTTTTCCACGAGCTTGGCCATTTAATTATGGCGCAGCGCGCAGGCATTTTATGCCGCGAGTTCGCAATTGGTTTTGGGCCGAAGATTTTCTCCTTTAAACGAAATGAAACTGTTTATACCATTAGACTTCTTCCAATCGGTGGATTTGTCAAAATGGCTGGAGAGGACCCTGAGGTCATTGAAATTAAACCAGGTCATACAGTGGGGCTCTTATTCAATGAGCAAAATGAAGTAGAAAAAATCATTTTAAATGATAAAGAGAAATATCCTGATGCACTTGTGATCGAAGTCGAACAGATTGATTTAGATCATTCGATGAGAATCTCAGGATATGAAGCTGGGAATGAAGATATTCTGACTGGCTACAATGTGAGTCAAACAAGCTTCTATATTGCAGATGGTGAAGAAATTCAAATTGCGCCATACAATCGTCAATTTGGTTCAAAAACGGTATGGCAGCGTATTAAAGCCATTGCAGCTGGACCGATTATGAACTTTATTCTGGCATATGTGATTTTAGTGGCTTTAGGTTTTATTCAAGGTGTAACCGTGGATGATCCTGTACTCGGTAAGCTCACGCAAGATGGCCGGGCGGCGCAAGCTGGACTCATGCAGGGAGATCAAATCGTTTCAATTAACGGGGATAAAATGAATTCTTGGACAGACGTTGTCCAAACGGTTCAAAAGAATCCTGATAAAAAAATGAATGTCATCATTGACCGAGACGGTAAAGAAAGCACTGTTCAAGTTGTACCAGAAGCTGTGAAGGCAGATGGAAAAACCATTGGCCGCTTTGGTTCCTATCCGCCAACGGAAAATGGATTTCTAAAAGTCATTTCATCATCAGGAACGACTGTCATATCAACAGCAGGGCTGATCTTAACGAACTTGCAAAAGATTGTCACAGGACAATTTTCACTAGATATGCTTGCAGGTCCTGTCGGAATATATGACATGACAGGAGAAGTAGCAAAGCAAGGTGTGTTAACATTAATGCAGTTTGCTGCGTTCCTCAGTATCAACCTAGGAATTGTGAATTTATTACCGATTCCTGCATTAGATGGAGGGCGTTTACTTTTCTTATTCGTTGAAGCCATTCGCGGCAAACCCATTAATCGTGAGAAAGAGGCACTTGTTGTCTTCATTGGTGTGGCCTTCCTCATGCTCTTAATGCTAGTAGTTACGTGGAATGACATCCAGCGATTATTTTTATAAAAACCAATGTCTCTTGTTTCTCATCATGGGAAACAAGAGTTTTTGTGAGAAGTCCTATTTCATAAATGAGGTGTAACGACATGAGACAATCCCTGACTTTCATTCCAACTCTTCGAGAGGTGCCAGCAGATGCAGAGGCAAAAAGTCATCAGCTATTAGTAAGAGCAGGATTCATTAGACAAAATACAAGCGGTATCTATCATTATCTGCCGCTAGCTCATAAAGTCATCCAGCATATTCAATCCATTGTTCGCAAGGAAATGGAAAAGGCAGGGGCAGCTGAGCTGTTAATGCCGGTGATGCAACAGGCAGAAATGTGGCAAGAGTCAGGAAGATGGTATACATACGGTCCAGAACTTATGCGTATGAAAGATCGTCATGGCCGCGAGTTCGCACTTGGCCCAACACATGAAGAAGTGATCACATCACTAGTACGCAGCGAATTGAAATCGTATAAAAAGCTTCCTTTGACACTTTATCAAATTCAATCAAAATTCCGCGATGAACAAAGACCACGCTTTGGGTTATTACGTGGACGTGAATTTATTATGAAGGACGCTTATTCATTCCATTCTTCATTAGAGAGCCTAGATGACACATACAATAAAATGTTTACAGCTTACTCCAATATTTTCTCAAAAGTCGGTCTTGATTTTAGACCAGTCATTGCAGATTCTGGTGCAATGGGAGGAAAAGATACACATGAGTTTATGGCGCTGTCAGAAGTAGGAGAGGATACCATCGCTTACTCTAATACCTCTTCTTATGCAGCCAATATTGAAATGGCAGAGGTAGTGTATCAAGAAGAAGCAAACTCTGCGACCTTCAAAGAACTTGAAAAAGTACACACGCCGCAAGTAAAAACGATTCAGGACGTTGCTGCATTCTTAGAAGTTGCTCCTTCTGCATGTATCAAATCTGTTTTATTTAAAGTAGACGATGCGTATGTTCTTGTCCTCACAAGAGGCGATCACGAAGTAAATGATGTGAAATTAAAGAACTTAGTAGGAGCACAGCTTGTAGAGCTTGCTTCACGCGAGGAAGTACTAGAAATCATTGGAACAGAACCTGGATTTGTTGGACCTGTTAAGCTAGAGGCAGAAGTAGAGATTTATGCAGACCTCGCTGTAAAAGGAATGACAAATGCAGTTGCAGGTGCAAACGAATCGGATTTTCACTATGTTAATGTAAACCCTGCACGTGACGTGTCAGTGAAAGAATTTACAGATCTTCGCTTGATTCAAGAAGGGGACGTCTCTCCAGATGGAGAAGGCACGATCCAGTTTGCAAAAGGAATTGAAGTAGGACAAGTTTTTAAACTGGGCATGCGTTATTCTGAGGCAATGGATGCAACGTACCTCGATGAAAATGGACGCGCGCAGCCAATGATCATGGGCTGCTATGGCATCGGCATCTCTAGAACCCTTTCTGCTATTGTTGAACAGCATCATGATGAAAAAGGAATTATCTGGCCAGAAACAGTTGCGCCATATGATCTTCATCTACTTGCATTGAATATGAAAAACGATGCACAAAAGGAACTGGCTGAAACATTGTACGAGCGCTTAAAAGAAGAGGGCTATGATGTACTTTTCGATGATCGCAGAGAGCGTGCAGGAGTGAAATTTACAGACAGTGATTTAATTGGACTGCCAATTCGCATTAGCTGCGGGAAACGTTCAGAAGAAGGGATTGTCGAAGTGAAGTTTAGAAAATCAGGGGAATCACAGGAAGTATCCGTTGATGAACTGATTTCATTCATACGCCAAGTATAAAACGCAGCATGCATACTTGAACAAAAAAATGAAGGTACCTCCTGTAGAAAAGAGGTACCTTTCTGATTTATAAAAGGAGGGTCCTGTCTTGGATGAACAATTACCGATCACCCGGCGGCAATTTCATATATTACTCAATCAGATTCAAATGACTGCTGATGACCTCAGTCGTTACTTTGAAGAAGGTGAGATTGTCAAATTGACGGTGCATAAAGCGACGAAAACGTGGCATTTCCTTTTTAAATTTAAGGCACTTCTGCCTTATAAGGTATATGCAATGTTTCTGAGCAGGCTAACAAATGCATTTTCTCATATTGCACAAGTCACCTGTACGATTGAAGTCCATGATCCGCACATATCTGAGGATCTCGTTCAATCGTATTGGTCACATTGTGTCGAAGAACTTCAAGGAATTTCTCCCCCAATCATTAGTCTGCTTCAGCAGCAACAACCAGCGCTGTCTGGACATAAAATCATCATGAAAACCAAAAGCGAAACAGAGGCTTTGGCGATCAAGCAGAAGTACAGCCCAATGCTGCAGGCTGCATTTAAACAAGTTGGTTTTCCAGAACTGCAATTTGATACAGAGATATTTGTATCAAATCAAGAGATTCAGAAGTTCAGAGAACAAAAGCTCGCTGAAGACCAAGAAAGAGCCATGCAAGCCCTCACTGAGATGGAGAAGAAGGAAAGTGAAGATCAAGAGGAAGCCCCGTCTGGCCCTCTAATGATTGGCTATCAAATCAAAGAAAATGAAGAAATTCGAACGCTTGATAGTATTATGGAAGAGGAAAGAAGAATTACCGTTCAAGGCTATGTGTTTGATGCAGAAACACGAGAGCTGAAAAGCGGTAGAACGCTTTGTATCTTTAAGATCACGGATTACACAAACAGTATTTTGATCAAAATGTTTGCAAGAGAAAAAGAAGATGCCCAGCTCATGAAATCCTTGAAAAAAGGCATGTGGGTCAAAGCAAGAGGAAGCATTCAAAACGATACATTTGTCAGAGATCTTGTCATGATCGCCAATGACGTCAATGAAATGAAGCCTCAGCTGAAAAAAGATACAGCACCTGAGGGTGAAAAGCGTGTCGAGCTTCATTTACATTCCCCAATGAGTCAGATGGATGCTGTCACTGGTATCGGCAGACTTGTTGAACAAGCGAAAATATGGGGACATGAAGCAATTGCCCTTACTGATCATGCTGTTGTCCAATCCTTTCCAGATGCGTATGCAGCAAGTAAAAAGCATGGTATCAAAATGATGTACGGGGTTGAAATCAACTTAGTCGTTGATGGGGTTCCGATTGCATATAACCCAGAGCACCGCTTGTTAGAGGATGCCACGTTTGTCGTATTTGACGTAGAGACAACCGGGCTTTCTGCTGTTTATGATACGATCATTGAGCTTGCAGCAGTGAAAATAAAAGGCGGGGAAATCATTGATCGCTTTGAGGCATTTGCAAATCCCCATCATCCGCTATCAGCGACGACTATTGAATTAACTGGTATTACCGATGATATGGTCAGAGATGCACCAGATGTCGTCGATGTCGTTCGGGATTTCAAGGAGTGGATTGGGCAAGATATCCTAGTCGCGCACAATGCGAGCTTTGATATGGGCTTTTTAAATGCAGCGTATAAACGACTGCTTAAAACAGATAAAGCTTCAAACCCTGTGATTGATACGCTGGAACTCGGCCGATTCCTTTACCCGGAATTTAAAAATCACCGGCTGAACACGCTGTGTAAAAAGTTTGATATTGAACTCACGCAGCATCACCGTGCGATTTTTGATGCAGAAGCGACAGGCTACCTGATGCTGAAGATGCTAAAAGACGCGGCTGAAAAAGGGATTGCCTACCATAATCAATTGAATGAAAACATGGGTCAGTCCAATGCTTACCAGCGCTCACGTCCTTACCATGCGACATTGATTGCGCAAAATGAGACGGGCCTAAAGAATTTATTCAAGCTTGTTTCACTTTCTCATATTCATTATTTTTATCGTGTCCCGCGCATCCCACGCTCACAGCTTGAAAAATATAGAGAAGGTTTAATCGTTGGGTCGGCTTGTGACAAGGGTGAGGTTTTTGAAGGAATGATGCAAAAGTCACCCGATGAGGTTGAAGACATTGCAGCATTTTATGATTATTTAGAGGTTCATCCGCCAGAAGTGTATCAGCATTTACTACAGCTAGAGCTTGTTCGTGATGAACGTGCATTAAAAGAAATTATCACAAATATTGTGAAGCTTGGTGAAAAGCTGAATAAACTAGTCGTGGCGACTGGGAATGTGCACTACCTGCATCCAGAAGATAAAATTTATCGTAAAATCTTAATTTCATCACAGGGTGGTGCGAATCCGCTTAACCGTCATGAACTGCCAAAAGTTCATTTTAGAACGACCGATGAAATGCTAGAAGCGTTCTCCTTCTTAGGGGACGAAAAGGCGAAAGAGATCGTCGTAACGAATACGAAAAAAGTATCTGAAATGGTCGAAAGTATTAAACCAATCAAAGATGATCTTTATACACCAAAAATTGAAGGTGCAGATGAAGAAATACGGGAAATGAGCTATCAAATGGCACGCAGCATCTACGGAGATGAATTACCGAAAATCGTAGAAGACCGTATTGAGAAAGAATTAAAGAGTATTATAGGCCATGGCTTTGCCGTTATTTATTTAATCTCTCATAAGCTCGTAAAGAAATCCCTTGATGACGGGTATCTTGTTGGCTCAAGGGGATCTGTCGGTTCATCCCTTGTTGCGACATTAACAGAGATTACAGAAGTGAACCCACTTGCACCTCATTATGTATGTCCAAGCTGTAAGCACTCTGAGTTCTTTAATGATGGGTCTGTTGGTTCAGGTTTTGATCTTCCTGATAAAAACTGTCCTGAATGTGGTGCGCCGTATAAAAAAGATGGACATGATATTCCGTTTGAAACCTTCTTAGGTTTTAAAGGAGACAAAGTACCTGATATTGATTTGAACTTCTCAGGGGAATATCAACCGCATGCGCACAACTATACAAAAGAACTGTTCGGTGAAGAATACGTATATCGCGCAGGCACAATCGGTACCGTGGCAGAAAAAACGGCATATGGTTACGTGAAAGGCTACGCTGGGGATCTTAATCTTCATATGAGAGGCGCAGAAATAGACCGGCTTGTGCAAGGCTGTACAGGAGTCAAACGGACAACGGGTCAGCATCCAGGTGGTATTATCGTTGTGCCGGATTATATGGACATTTATGATTTCTCACCGATTCAATATCCAGCAGATGCGACAGGAGCAGATTGGAAAACGACACATTTTGATTTCCATTCGATCCATGACAACCTGCTTAAGCTAGATATTCTTGGGCACGATGATCCAACAGTCATTCGTATGCTTCAGGACTTAAGTGGAATTGATCCAAAAACCATTCCAACAGACGACCCAGAAGTTATGAAAATTTTCCAAGGAACAGAGTCTCTCGGTGTAACAGAAGAGCAAATTGGATGTAAAACAGGCACACTCGGCATTCCAGAGTTTGGGACAAGATTTGTTCGGCAAATGCTAGAGGATACGAAACCGACAACCTTCTCAGAGCTCGTTCAGATCTCTGGTTTATCACATGGTACAGATGTATGGCTAGGAAACGCGCAAGAGCTCATTCATAATAAAACGTGTAAACTAAGTGAAGTGATTGGCTGTCGTGACGATATTATGGTCTATCTCATCTATCAAGGCTTAGAACCGTCACTTGCCTTTAAAATCATGGAATCTGTTCGTAAAGGGAAGGGGCTTCCTCCTGAATGGGAAGAAGAAATGAAGAATAATAACGTACCAAACTGGTATATTGATTCTTGTAAAAAGATCAAATACATGTTCCCTAAAGCCCACGCGGCCGCTTATGTATTAATGGCCGTTCGGATTGCTTACTTCAAGGTGCATCATGCACTACTGTACTATGCGGCTTACTTTACCGTTCGTGCGGATGACTTTGATATCGAAACGATGACAAAAGGATCGAATGCAATACGAGCGGTCATGGATGATATTCATTCAAAAGGTTTAGATGCATCAACGAAAGAAAAGAACCTTTTAACTGTACTAGAGCTTGCACTTGAAATGTGCGAAAGAGGCTATTACTTCAAAAAAGTAGATCTATACCGCTCAAGTGCAACAGAGTTTATCATTGATGGAGACGGATTAATTCCGCCATTTAACTCCATCCCTGGGCTCGGAACAAACGTGGCGTTAAATATTGTACGCGCACGTCAAGATGGTGAGTTCCTTTCAAAAGAAGATTTACAAAAACGCGGAAAAGTGTCGAAAACCATTCTTGAATATTTGGATCGTCAAGGATGTTTGGAAGCACTACCTGATCAAAACCAACTTTCTTTATTTTAATGTGTTAAATGAAGAGCGCTCTCAAAGGGGCGTTCTTTTTATTTAAATACAATAATTTTATTATGTTAACAAGAAGCCGATTATTGATCAAGGTTTTAACAAAGATAAAGAGACAAAAGTCATTTATCAGTATTGAGGCGTGTTTCGTTGCTGATTCCCCTGAAAAGAAATAGATGGTTATGTGTAGATTTTTGATGAGAATCCGCAAAAAATATTTCCAAATAATTGACCAATTGAAAATTCATTCTTTACTCTTTATTACAGAGTTCTTTGTGGAAGAGGAGTTTATTTATGTCGAATAAAAAATACGATCATTCAGAAATATTCGAGAACTTATCTCATATCAAGACATTACAAACTATAAAACAGAGTATTGTAAACAAACAAGTATTTATTTATCATTTGGTGCCTATTTGGATAATGGGTTATTCAAGAAATAGTGCCAAAATGTTGAAAATGGAGAACGTCAGTAAAAAATAGAACTTCCCAAGCATTAAGAAATATTACAACAAGTGAAAGATCGATCTTTGTTGTTCTGGACCATTTTGTTGCCAGTTGTTTCAATTATTCTTTTAATAGAATTATTTACATCAGGTAGTTCACAAGCACAAAAAACATTAGTTGCTTCTCAATCGGTTACAGGAATGAGCGTGTTTTTTTCCACATTTGTTATTATTTCAATTGTAATTAGCTTTGTAAAAGATCGAGAGAAAGGAATTGTGTCAAGGCTAGCAAGTACTCCCTTACAGCCGCATAATTTTTTTCTTGGAAAGTGCGTTCCGTTTTTTGTCATCATTTTATTTCAAGTTTTGTTGTTAACCATTTTGGGTGTTTACTTATATGGTATAACACAATACAGCTCGTATTTCTTAGTAGTTGTCCTATTATCAATGCAAGTCACTTCATGGGGAGTAGCCATCGCCGCATTTGCTAAAACTGAGAATACAGGCTTAGTGATGACGAACATGATAGCTTTAGGGACAGCGGTTGCTTGTGGTTTATGGACGCCATTTGATCAATTACCTAGTTATTTAAAAATAATTGGTATGCTCTTCCCGTAGTATTGGGCACATCAAGGCTTAGTGCATTCAGTATCAACGTTACCCGGGGGAGAGAATTTGATCTTAGTAACGGTAGTCCTTATAGGATATACACTGTTAGGATTTATTCTTTCGTTTGTTGGCTATAAAAAATATATAAAGCTAGCTAGGGGATAAGGTTATAAAAATTATAGCAAATAAATTAAATTCAAATTCTTGTTTTAATGAGTTATCTAAAATCCAATTATATAAGGGAAGGAAGAGGCATCAATCGGTAGTGAACATGCAAAAGTAATCGATAAAGAGTACCTATTATAAGGATGAACTTCATTTGCATTAAAAAATTGGATATGGTATAGTTTTTATGGAAATGCTAACGATTACCGAGACAAGAGTGGGGAAACCCGCTCTTTTGTATTGAACAGGCAATTTTTGTCTCGACATATTCATCCGTTTTCTGCTCCCCCTGCTCACATAAAGCAGGGTTTTTATGCAGAATGATTGATAAGAGCGTTTATCGAAATTTCACAAGGAGGAAGAGAATGAGCAAAAAAGTAGTGGATGTCGTAAGCGAAATGGTGCAGCCAATTTTAGATGGCTTACAGCTTGAACTCGTTGACGTTGAATTTGTCAAAGAGGGTCAAAACTGGTTCCTTCGCGTGTTTATTGACTCTGACAAAGGCGTCGATATCGAAGAGTGTGCCAAAGTGAGCGAAGCCTTGAGTGAAAAGCTTGATGAGGCAGATCCGATTAGTCAAAACTACTTTCTTGAAGTGTCCTCTCCTGGAGCGGAGCGCCCATTAAAGAAAAAAGCTGATTTTGAAAAAGCACTTGGAAAAAATGTTTTCATGAAAACATACGAACCAATTGATGGTGAAAAAGCATTTGAAGGTGAGCTTACAAGCTTTGATGGTGAGATTGCAACAGTGACAGTGAAGATTAAGACAAGAAAGAAAAAGATCAATATTCCATACGAAAAAATAGCGAACGCAAGATTAGCAGTTTCGTTCAATTAACCTTTTCATTGATATAAGGGGGAACCATAAAAATGAGTAGTGAGTTGTTAGATGCCCTGACTGTTCTTGAGAAAGAGAAGGGTATTAGTAAAGAAATTATTATTGAAGCGATAGAAGCTGCACTCATTTCTGCATACAAACGTAATTTTAACCAAGCGCAAAATGTTCGTGTTGATTTAAACCGTGAAACTGGAACAATTCGCGTATTTGCAAGAAAAGATGTTGTAGATGAAGTGTATGATTCTCGCCTTGAAATCTCTGTAGATGATGCGATGAGCATCAACCCGAATTACATGGTAGGTGACGTCGTTGAGATTGAAGTCACACCAAAAGATTTCGGACGCATTGCGGCTCAAACAGCGAAACAAGTGGTCACGCAGCGAGTGCGAGAAGCAGAGCGAGGTGTAATTTACACTGAGTTCATCGATCGCGAGGAAGACATTATGACGGGAATTGTTCAGCGAATTGACAGTAAATTCATTTACGTGTCACTTGGCAAAGTCGAAGCTCTTCTTCCAGTCAACGAACAAATGCCAAATGAGGACTACAAACCACATGATCGCATTAAAGTGTTCATTACAAAAGTAGAAAAAACAACAAAAGGACCACAAATTTATGTGTCGAGAACACATCCAGGTCTTTTAAAGCGTTTATTTGAAATTGAGGTGCCAGAAATTTATGATGGTACTGTAGAGCTTAAATCCGTTGCTAGAGAAGCTGGGGATCGTTCTAAAATATCTGTTCGTACAGATGATCCGGATGTGGATCCGGTTGGTTCTTGTGTTGGGCCAAAAGGTCAGCGTGTACAAGCAATTGTCAATGAGCTAAAAGGCGAAAAAATTGACATTGTTCATTGGTCCAATGAACCTGTAGAATTTGTCGCCAATGCCTTGAGTCCATCAAAAGTACTTGATGTCATTGTGAATGAAGAAGATAAGGCGACAACAGTGATTGTCCCTGATTATCAGCTATCATTAGCCATTGGTAAAAGAGGACAAAATGCGCGTCTTGCAGCGAAGCTGACTAGCTGGAAGATTGACATTAAAAGCGAAACAGATGCAAGGGAACTCGGTATTTTCCCAAGAACTGAAGACTCTGAATCTCTTTTCTTAGAGGCTGAACCAGTAGTTGAGGAATCTGACGAATAAGAGGTGATATAAAAGGTGAAAAGCCGAAAAAAAATCCCGCTTAGAAAATGCGTCGTGACGGGAGAAATGAAACCAAAGAAAGAGATGATCCGCGTTGTTCGTTCTAAAGAAGGTGAAGTGTCTGTCGACGCAACCGGAAAAATGAACGGGCGCGGAGCTTACCTTTCTCTCGATAAAGAAACCATTCTTGCGGCAAAGAACAAACGTAGTTTACAGCAACAATTTCAGACACAGATTGACGAACACATATTTGAAGAATTACTAGAACTAGCTGAAAAGGTGAAAAAACCAAATGACTGAATCTGAGTGGTATCCTTTGCTTGGTCTAGCAAATCGAGCTCGTAAAGTCGTGTCAGGAGAAGATCTGGTGATCAAAGAAATTAGACATGCGCGTGCAAAGCTGGTTCTTCTTGCAGAAGATGCCTCATCGAACACAGAGAAAAAGGTATCTGACAAATGCAGATCTTATAATGTTCCGGTTAGAAAAGTAGAAGACCGTTCCGTTCTCGGACGTTCTATTGGGAAGGAATCTCGCGTAGTTGTCGCTGTCACTGACCAAGGCTTCGCTAAGAAGCTCATAAGCTTGCTCGATTAATTTATTTGGAGGTGAACGAATGGCTAAAGTAAGAGTATATGAATACGCAAAAGCCATAGATGTTTCAAGTAAAGATATAATAGCAGCGCTTAAGGATATGAACGTTGAAGTGAACAACCACATGGCGGCGCTTGAAGACGACACTGTAAAAAAGCTAGATGCTATCTATAAAAAACCCAAAGCAAAAGAGACAGCTAACGAGAAACCCGCAGAACAAAAAAAACAATCATCTAACAAAAACAATGATAGAAAGAAGAATGACGTGCAGAATAATCAATTTAATAAAAACAAAAAATACAACAACCAAAACAAAAACAAAAATAAACGCGGTGGCAATAACAAGCAGCAGCATCAGCAAGCAAGGCCTGTGAAGCCTAAAAAAGAGCTTCCTGAAAAAATTGAATTTACAAATTCAATGACAGTCGGCCAGCTTGCTGAAGAGCTTGGAAAAGAAACAGCTGAAATCATCAAAAAGCTGATGATGCTTGGTGTAATGGCTACTATTAACCAAGAGCTGGATAAAGATACAGTGGAATTAATCGCTTCTGAATATGGTGTTCCAGTAGAGGAAGTGATCATTTTAGAAGAAACTGAACTTGAAAAGTATGAAGTTGAAGATAAAGTAGAAGATATGCAAGTACGTCCTCCAGTTGTTACGATCATGGGGCACGTTGACCACGGGAAAACAACGCTTCTTGACAGCATTCGTAAAACAAAAGTCGTCGAAGGCGAAGCTGGTGGAATCACGCAGCATATTGGTGCTTACCAAATCGAAGAAAACGGCAAGAAAATTACGTTCCTTGACACACCTGGACACGCAGCTTTCACAACAATGCGTGCACGTGGTGCCGAGGTAACAGATACAACAATTTTAGTCGTTGCAGCAGATGATGGCGTGATGCCGCAAACGATTGAAGCCATTAACCATGCGAAAGCGGCTGAGGTACCAATCATTGTGGCTGTCAATAAAATTGACAAACCAACAGCTAACCCTGACCGTGTGATGCAGGAATTAACTGAGCATGGGCTTGTACCAGAAGCTTGGGGCGGCGAAACGATCTTCGTTCCACTATCTGCGAAAACAGGTGAGGGCATTGAGGAATTGATCGAAATGATCCTTCTTGTCAGCGAAGTAGCAGAACTGAAAGCCAACCCAAATCGTGTGGCAAAAGGAACTGTAATTGAGGCTGAGCTTGATAAAGGAAGAGGATCTGTTGCAACCCTTCTTGTTCAAACTGGTACACTTCATGTAGGTGATCCAATTGTTGTCGGAAATACATTTGGCCGTGTTCGTGCAATGGTTAATGACATCGGACGCCGCGTGAAAACCGCAGGACCATCTACACCTGTTGAAATCACTGGTTTAAATGATGTACCGAATGCAGGGGATCAGTTCCTCGTATTCAAAGACGAAAAAACAGCTCGTCAAGTGGGTGAGGCGCGTGCTTCAAAACAAATTGATGAACAGCGTTCAGACAAAGCGAAATTATCTCTAGATGATCTATTTGAGCAAATCAAACAAGGCGACGTGAAAGATATCAACTTGATCGTGAAAGCAGACGTACAAGGTTCTGCGGAAGCACTGACAGCATCTCTTCAAAAGATTGAAGTAGAAGGGGTAAAAGTGAAAATCATCCATACGGGTGTTGGAGCAATCACCGAATCTGATATCATTTTAGCAAGTGCTTCAAATGCGATCGTGATTGGATTTAACGTACGCCCTGATGGAAATGCGAAGAGCACAGCTGAAACAGAAAACGTAGATATCCGCTTGCACCGCATTATCTATAAAGTCATCGACGAAATTGAAGCTGCGATGAAAGGGATGCTTGACCCTGAATATGAAGAAAAAGTCATTGGTCAAGTTGAAGTTCGCCAAACGTTCAAAGTGTCTAAAATCGGTACAATTGCTGGTGGTTATGTCACTGAAGGAACGATTACAAGAGATAGTGGTATCCGATTAATTCGTGATGGCGTCGTGATTTTTGAAGGCGAAGTCGACGTGTTAAAACGATTCAAAGATGACGTGAAGGAAGTTTCACAAGGCTATGAATGTGGTATTACCATTAAGAAATACAATGATATCCGTGAAGGTGATGTCATGGAATCATTTGTTATGCAAGAAATTGAAAGAAAATGATCGGTTATACCGAATGTGAGTGCATGATCTATGATGCATCCTCACTGAAGGGAAAACGAGCGGTTCTTCAGCGTATACTGACAAGAACGCGCCAAAAATTCAATGTGACCATTGCTGAAATGGACTATCAGGATACATGGCAGCGTACATCGATTGGAATCGCCGTTATTTCCTCATCTCGGGTTCAAGTGGAAAAAGAACTACAGCGCATTTTAAGCTTTATCGATTCTTTTCCTGAAATTGAACGAACGATCACGAAAACAGAGTGGTTTTAATTAGAGGTGATAAGATCATGAGTATGAGAGCAACCCGTGTGGGTGAGCAAATGAAAAAAGAATTGGGCGACATTCTTGGCAGAAAGCTAAAAGATCCAAGAATCGGCTTTTTGACTGTTACCGATGTAGAAGTGTCTGGTGATTTGCAAATTGCCAAAGTCTACATTTCCGTTCTTGGCGATGAGAAGAAAAGAGAGGAAACCTTAAAAGGACTGGCAAAGGCTAAAGGGTATATCCGCTCTGAAATTGGCAATCGAATCAGACTTCGCAAAACACCAGAGCTGCAATTTGAATTCGATGAATCAGTTGATTATGGTAACAGAATCGAAAGCCTGATTGCAGAACTAAACACAAAAGATCACGAATAAGACGTTGAAATAAGGATAGGCGATGATCGTCTGTCCTTTTTCATCGTTTATGAAAGGAGAGAACGCAGATGATAAACGGTGTTCTTTTATTACATAAAGAAAGAGGAATGACCTCTCATGACTGTGTGTTCAAAGTGAGAAAGATATTACACACGAAAAAAGTCGGACATACAGGAACCCTCGACCCAGAGGTGTCAGGCGTGCTGCCCATTTGTATTGGCAGAGCGACGAAAATTGTTGAGTACTTAACAGATAAATCGAAAACGTATGATGCAGAAATCACGATTGGTTTTTCTACGACGACAGAAGATCAAACAGGTGAGGTAGTAGAAGAAAAAAAGGTGGAAAAACCGATGTCAAAAGATGAAATTGATGCCACACTGAAACAGTTTGAAGGAACCATTGAACAAATTCCTCCTATGTTTTCTGCTGTCAAAATTGGCGGGAAAAAGCTGTATGAATATGCAAGAGAAGGAATTGAAATCGAGCGCCCTAGCCGTAAAATGACCATTCACCGCATCGAGCGGACAACACCTGTCACATTTGAAGATGGCAACGTGTCATTCAGGTTCACCGTTCTGTGCTCAAAAGGGACATATGTCAGAACCTTAGCGGTTGATATCGGAAAAAAACTAGGGTTTCCGGCCCACATGTCACACCTCATTCGCACAGGGTCAGGTGACTTTACATTAGATGAATGTATCACCCTTGACGAGCTGCGTGAGATCAGTGAGAAAGGAATGGTAAATGAGCATCTTGTACCGATCGAGCGTGCGCTCAATCATTTGCCGAAATGGGAGATAAATGATACATTAGCAAGGAAAGTGGAAAACGGTGCAGTCCTGCCAATGCCTGATGATTTTGCTCATTTGGCAGAGGAGGATCGTGTCGCGGTCTTTGCTCCTTCAGGTCGTTGTATGGGGATTTACATGAAGCATCCGGCCAAACAGAAGCTAATGAAGCCGGCGAAGATCTTATCTCAGGGCAAGCAATCTTAAAGAAAAGGTGACCATCTCGTGAAGACTATACATATTTCACACCCACATAGATTGAATCAAAAGGATCAAGTCCCGTCTGTAATGGCTTTAGGGTACTTTGACGGTGTTCACCTCGGACATCAAAAAGTGATTGACGCAGCAAAAAGCATAGCGACAAAAGAAGGATTGGCCTTAGCTGTTATGACCTTTCACCCGCATCCCTCATATGTTTTGCAGAAAGCATGTGAACCAAAAGACTTAATTACTCCGCTTGAGGATAAAATTGATTTCATTGAAAAGCTAGATGCTAACTATTTATACATTGTACAATTCAGTGAAAGCTTTGCAGCGTTATCCCCTCAGGAGTTTGTGGATCAATATTTGGCCAAGCTGAATGTGAAGCATGCAGTAGCCGGTTTCGATTTTACGTTTGGAAGGTTTGGTGCAGGCACAATGGAAACGTTCGATGAATACGGGAAAGGGCGTATCGCTGCGACCATCGTACCTAAGCTGTCCAATCAAGACCGGAAAGTCAGCTCCACTCTCATACGTTCCGCATTAAAACATGGAGACGTTGAATATGTGAGTGAACTGCTTGGGAAACCTTATCAGTTGCGCGGCATTGTGATTCATGGAGACAAACGAGGACGGACGATTGGCTTTCCCACAGCCAATGTCGGTTTATCTGCTGAATACATTATTCCGCCAACAGGCGTATATGCAGTAAGAGCCGAAGTGAATGGCAAGGTGTATGACGGCGTTTGTAACGTTGGCTACAAACCAACATTTTATGAAAAGCGTCCCGATCAGCCTGCCATTGAAGTGAACCTCTTTGATTTTAACGAAGAAATTTATGGAGAACCGATTAAATTACAGTGGTACAAACGCATCCGAAATGAACAAAAATTTAACGGAATCCAAGAATTAACGGCTCAAATTAGTCAAGATAAAGAAGAAGCGATTCAGTTTTTTCAAGATCATCTCAATGAAACAAAAAAATCATAGAAAAACCGCTCTATCATTTGCAAAATGAGCATATTTTTAGTATAATAATTCCTGTAGCTTTAAAACCACTTACTTGGCAGGCCGACTTCACCGACGGTTGCGAGGTAGATGGGGCTAACATGATTTGGAGGTGAAACAGGATGGCTATTACTCAAGAGCGTAAAACTCAATTAATTAATGAGTTCAAAACACACGAATCTGATACTGGGTCTCCAGAAGTTCAGATCGCTGTCCTAACAGAATCAATTAACAACTTGAACGAGCATTTACGTACTCATAAGAAAGATCACCACTCACGTCGCGGTCTTTTGAAAATGGTAGGTAGACGTCGTAATCTTCTTACGTATCTACGTAATAAAGACGTAACTCGTTACCGTGAGTTAATTAACAAACTAGGATTACGTCGATAATCGTAAAAAGCGGGAGGATTCCCGCTTTTTTATCGTATAATCACTAATATTTTGTGGTTAAAATGTTGAAAGAATGGCAAAAACCCTTCTACATACAGCTTTCACATTGATATGTGAAACTATTTTGTTCATAATAAGAAATAACCTAAAATTTTCCGACAAGAGAGGAGTTTATCATAGAATGGGACAAGAGAAACATGTCTTTACCATAGACTGGGCTGGACGTCAACTGACAGTTGAAACTGGCCAGCTTGCAAAGCAAGCAAACGGAGCGGTTCTCGTACGCTACGGAGATACGGCTGTGCTTAGCTCAGCAACAGCTTCTAAAGAACCAAAACCACTTGATTTTTTCCCGCTCACTGTGAATTACGAAGAAAGATTATACGCAGTAGGTAAAATTCCTGGTGGTTTCATTAAAAGAGAAGGTCGCCCAAGTGAAAAAGCAATCCTTGCGAGCCGCTTAATTGACAGACCGATCCGTCCATTATTTGCAGATGGATTTAGAAATGAAGTACAAGTCATTAGTATTGTCATGAGTGTGGATCAAGATTGTTCATCTGAAATGGCTGCAATGTTTGGCTCATCTTTAGCATTATGTGTGTCTGACATTCCATTTGAGGGACCAATCGCTGGCGTTACAGTAGGACGAGTGGATGGAAAGCTGATCATTAACCCAAATGTTGAACAGCTTGAACAGAGCGATATCAACCTTGTTGTGGCTGGAACAAAGGATGCAATCAACATGGTAGAGGCTGGTGCCGATGAAGTACCAGAAGAAACGATGCTTGAAGCAATCATGTACGGTCACCAAGAGATTAAACGCTTAATCGAATTCCAAGAAGAAATTGTAAAGGCAGTCGGTAAAGAAAAAATCGATATTCCTTTATATGAAGTCGATCAAACATTAGCAGACGAAATAAAAGAACTTGCTGAAGCTGACCTGCTGAAAGCGATTCAAGTACATGAGAAGCATGCTCGTGAAGATGCGATCAGTGCTGTGAAAAAAGCTGTGATTGAGAAATTTGAAGAAGCAGAGCGTGACGAAGCGACGATTAAACAAGCGAAGGATGTTTTAAACAAGCTTGTCAAAAATGAAGTTCGCCGCCTGATCACTGAAGAGAAAGTACGTCCAGATGGACGCGGTGTCGATCAAATCCGCCCACTTTCTTCAGAAGTAGGACTTCTGCCAAGAACGCACGGTTCAGGATTATTTACAAGAGGGCAGACGCAGGCACTTAGTATTTGTACATTAGGTGCACTTGGCGATGTGCAGATTCTTGATGGTCTAGGTGTTGAAGAGTCTAAACGCTTTATGCATCATTATAACTTCCCGCAATTCAGTGTTGGTGAGACAGGTCCAATGCGAGGCCCAGGCCGCCGTGAGATCGGACATGGTGCGCTCGGTGAACGTGCATTAGAGCCAGTAATCCCTTCTGAAAAAGATTTCCCTTACACGGTTCGCCTTGTGTCTGAGGTATTAGAATCAAACGGATCTACTTCACAAGCAAGTATTTGCGCAAGCACACTTGCAATGATGGATGCAGGTGTTCCAATTAAAGCACCAGTTGCAGGGATTGCAATGGGACTTGTTAAATCTGGTGAATACTACACAGTGCTGACAGACATTCAAGGAATGGAAGATGCACTTGGAGATATGGACTTTAAAGTAGCAGGTACATCAAAAGGTGTAACAGCGCTTCAAATGGACATTAAAATCGATGGTCTATCAAAAGACATTTTAGAAGAAGCCCTTCAACAAGCGAAAAAAGGAAGAATGGAAATTTTAGATAGCATGCTTTCAACGATTCCTGCTTCTAGAGGAGAATTGTCACGTTATGCACCAAAAATTCTAACAATGACAATCAACCCTGATAAAATTCGTGATGTCATTGGACCTAGCGGTAAACAAATCAATAAAATCATTGAAGATACCGGTGTGAAAATCGATATTGAACAAGACGGTACAATCTTTATTTCTTCTACAGAAGAAGACATGAACCAAAAAGCGAAGAAAATCATTGAAGATCTTGTCAGAGAAGTTGAAGTTGGGCAACTTTACTTAGGTAAAGTAAAACGCATTGAAAAATTCGGTGCCTTCCTTGAAATCTTCAGCGGCAAAGATGGACTTGTTCATATTTCTGAGCTTGCGCTTGAGCGTGTGGGCAAAGTAGAAGATGTCGTGAAGATTGGTGATGAATTACTTGTCAAAGTCACTGAAATCGATAAACAAGGCCGAGTGAACCTTTCTCGCAAAGCTGTTTTACGTGAAGAAAAGGAAAAAGAAGAAAGCAGTCTTAATGAGAACAAATAAAATGTGTTAGAAGCCAGGTATCCGTGCCAGGCTTCTTTCTTTTCCTGCGGGTAACAATGGTTCTAGCTTGTTTCTCCTCATCATAATTTGTGGTAAAAGGGAGGGACAACCAATGAAAAAAATGTTACCTATTATTGTGTTTGTATTTTTACTGCTCGTGTCATATCAAACGATGAAGCAGAAGGCTGCTGTCACATATGTTGAATCAATGAAAGAGCATGCCGAGGTTGCATCTGTTTCAAAAGATACGCTGTATCAAGAAATTAAATCGAAGTCTTCTGACTATGAAGTGAAGGCGCAAAATGCTAAGATTGATAAAGTGTGGAAAAAGGTGCCTGGCTTAAATGGACAGACAGTTGATATCGATGCTTCTTACGAAAAAATGAAGAAACTTGGAACATTTGATGAAAAACTACTTGTATTGAAAGAAACAATACCATCCATTCATTTACATGAACTTGGTGCTGAACCCATTTATAAGGGACATCCGGATAAGAAAATGAATGCATTTCTCATCAATGTGGCTTGGGGCGATGAGCATTTAATAAAGATGCTGAATACGCTAGAAAAGCATCAAGTCAAGGCGACCTTTTTCTTAGAAGGAAAATGGGTGAAAAATAGCACAGACCTTGCTAAAAAAATTGTGGAAAATGGTCATGAAATTGGAAATCATTCATACAATCACCCGGATATGCGCACACTGACAAGAGAACGAGCATTAGAGCAGATCATCAAAACAAATCGTCAAATTGAAGAATCCCTTGGGAAAAAACCAAAATGGTTTGCGCCTCCTAGCGGCAGCTTTAAAGAAGAAACAGTAAAGCTTGCCAAGCAAGAAGGCATGGAAACCATTATGTGGACAGTAGACACCATCGACTGGAAAAAACCGTCACCAGCTATTTTACAAAAGCGGGTGCTTGGGAAAATTCACAATGGGGCGATGGTATTAATGCATCCAACAGATGCAACGGCGAAAAGTCTTGACGCACTTATCACTCAAATCAAGGAAAGAGGATATGAAATAGGAACGGTTTCTGACCTCCTAAGTGAAAAAAGACATCCGTGATGCGATCTGTTCGTTGAATAGGAGGAGCAAAACTTGGTCAAAACGTATATATGCCAAAATGGAGTAAGAATTGTACTCGAAAACAATCCCACTGTGAGATCTGTCGCAATTGGCGTCTGGATTGGAACAGGTTCTAGACATGAAACACCAGGGATTAACGGAATCTCACACTTTTTAGAGCATATGTTCTTTAAAGGAACAAAAACGAGATCTGCGCGTGATATCGCAGAATCTTTTGACCGCATTGGTGGTCAAGTGAATGCTTTTACATCTAAAGAATATACTTGCTATTATGCAAAGGTGCTTGATTCACACGCTGGTTACGCCCTCGATGTATTAAGTGACATGTTTTTTCACTCCGCTTTTGATGAAGGTGAGCTGAAAAAAGAAAAAAATGTCGTCTATGAAGAAATTAAAATGTACGAAGATACACCTGATGACATCGTTCATGATTTGTTAAGCAAAGCTATTTACGGTGACCATTCATTAGGTTACCCGATTTTAGGAACAGAGGAAACACTCTCTACCTTTAACGGCGACTCACTTAGAGCATATATGGATGAATTCTACACCCCGGATCGTGTTGTCATCTCAGTTGCAGGGAACGTAGATGATACCTTTATTCACGAGGTTGAAAAATTGTTTGGCTCATATGAAGGTAAAGGGAAAAAGCAACCTGTAGAAGACCCGCAATTTCACTATGACAAGCTCACACGCAAAAAGGAAACTGAACAGGCGCACCTATGCATGGGCTTTAATGGTCTTCCTGCTGGAGATGAGGGCATCTATGACTTAATCGTCTTAAATAATGTTCTTGGGGGAAGCATGAGCAGCCGCTTGTTCCAAGATGTGAGAGAAGACAAAGGACTTGCTTATTCCGTATTTAGCTATCACAGTTCATTTGCAGATAACGGTATGCTGACCATTTATGGTGGCACTGGAGCGAAGCAGTTAAATCTTCTATCTGAAACCATCTTACAAACGTTAGATGTCTTAAAACGTGATGGAATCACACAGAAAGAACTTGAAAACTCTAAGGAGCACATGAAAGGCAACCTCATGCTAAGCCTTGAAAGTATAAATAGCAAGATGAGCCGAAACGGTAAAAATGAATTACTCCTTGGCAAACATCGTACGCTCGATGAAATTATTGATGAAATCAATCACGTCACATTAGACGGTGTGAACAACTTATCTAAAAGAATTTTTACAGAAGATTATGCGCTCTCGCTTATTAGTCCGACGGGTGATCAGCCATCATAATGTACATAACACGTCAGGCTTCTCATGAGGTCTGTCGTTTATTTTATATGAAGAAAGGGGATCTGCACTAATGAAAAATGAAGAACTGAAACGGCTTCCCCTTTCCTTAGAGAATATCCTTATACAAGGTAATCAGTATGCTGGCGTGATCGATTTTGATCAATCTAACCGGGGCGACCCATTTTATGATTTTTATAAACTGTCTTTATTTAGTCGAGAAAGCAGCCTTCCATATTCAGCAGGGCACAAATGATTTTTGGCTTCTTTTTTCCATCTACACAGCAATGAGTTGCATTTCTTCTATTGTCTGGGTTTTCTATGATCCGGCACATGTAAAGGACATGATGAATCGAGTGAATAGAATGTTGATAGACCATGGTCGTTTTAACCTACTTATACCGACTTGGTATACCAATTGGCATCATGTTAAAGAGGATCCGGTCTATCCCACCTCCCTGCTGCATATATAATAAGGAAGGGAAGTGATGCGATTTTGAGGCTAAGTGAGCTGTCAGGAAAAGAGATAGTCGATATCAAAAGAGCGGAGCGGCTTGGCGTGCTTGGACAAACTGACCTTGAAATCAATGAACAAGACGGTCAGATCACAGCACTCATTATTCCTTCCGTGAAGTGGTTTGGATTTCGAAAACAAGGAAATGACATCCGCGTTCCGTGGAATCACATTCAAAAAATAGGATCAGATATGATCATTCTCGATGTGCCTGAAGAACTTCAGCCGCACGGGGAAAAAGAGCACCCATCATAAAAGAGGGTGCTCTTTTTCTTTTCTCCTCGAGATTTGTTCACAGGCTGAATCCTCTCCTCATATGCTGAAAGGGAGATTCAGAAAATATTACAGACTTTTTTAAAATAAAGAAGGTGAACGGTCAGAATGTTGAGCAGTTTAACGGTTGCAGTGATCGGAGGAGATGCAAGGCAGCTTGAAATTATACGCAAGCTGTCACAGCAACATGCCAAAGTGTTTTTGGTAGGATTTGATCAGCTAGATCATGGGTTTATCGGTGCTGAAAAACTGAAAATGTCAGAGCTTCCATTTGAACAGGTAGACAGTATGATCCTTCCCGTATCAGGCGCAACAGATGAAGGCGTCGTTGCCACGGTTTTCTCAAATGAGAAGGTCGTGCTCGAAAAAAAATATTTAGAAAGAACCCCTGCACATTGTACCTTGTATTCAGGTATTTCGAATACGTACTTAGACAATCTGGCAAAGCAGGTGAACCGGAAGCTTGTGAAGCTGTTTGAGCGAGATGATATTGCCATATATAACTCAATTCCAACAGTTGAAGGGATTATCATGATGGCCATTCAGCAAACGGACTATACGATTCATGGATCACATGTCGTCGTTCTCGGGCTTGGAAGAACCGGGCTCACAATTGCTCGCACATTTCGGGCATTAGGAGCGGACGTGAAAGTAGGTGCTGCTGATACAGCGCATTTAGCGAGAGCCTTTGAAATGGGAATTGATCCGTTTTCGATGGATCGCTTAAAAGAAGAAGTGACAGATGTTGATATCATCATCAATACGATTCCGAGTTTAGTATTAGATTCATCTGTCATCGTCAATATGACACCAAAGACACTCATTTTGGATATCGCCTCGCGCCCAGGCGGAACCGACTTTGATTTTGCGCAAAAGCACGGAGTGAAGGCGCTTCTTGCACCAGGTCTTCCGGGGATTGTTGCACCAAAGACTGCAGGACAAATCATTGCAAAAGTGCTTTCTGGGCTCTTATGTGAACTTGCGGAGGAAAAAAGGGGGATGGAATCATGACAACATTAAAAGGAAAAAGAATCGGCTTTGGTTTAACAGGTTCCCATTGTACGTATGAAGTCGTTTTTCCGCAAATTGAAGCACTCGTTAAAGAAGGGGCTGAGGTGCGTCCTGTGGTGTCTTATACGGTCCAAAGCACGAATACGAGATTTGGAGAAGGAGCGGACTGGATCGAGCGGATTGAAGAACTCACAGGATTTCAAGCGATTGACTCCATCGTAAAAGCAGAGCCACTCGGACCTAAACTTCCGCTTGATTGTATGGTCATTGCTCCTTTAACAGGCAATTCAATGGCAAAATTCGCAAATGCCATGACAGATAGTCCTGTTTTAATGGCTGCGAAGGCAACCATTCGAAATCATCGTCCCGTCGTTTTAGGCATCTCGACAAACGATGCATTAGGGTTAAATGGTACAAATCTCATGAGGCTCATGTCGACAAAGAACATTTTCTTTATTCCATTCGGCCAAGATGATCCATTCAAAAAACCGACATCCATGGTAGCACATATGGATCTACTGACTAAAACAGTAGAAGAGGCGCTCCAGCATAGACAAATTCAACCAATTTTAATTTGATCAAACGAATAATAGATTCACTAGAAAATCATGAAAGATTCAAAAAAGGTACTTCAAGCCTTGCTTTTCTATGGTAAAATAAAATGTAAAAAGTCATAGGATGACCACTCGAAATTATGGATGGGTCGGAAGGAGTTTTACTGATGGGAAGAGGATTGCATGTAGCTGTAGTTGGAGCGACTGGAGCTGTCGGTCAACAAATGTTAAAAACACTAGCTGACAGAGAATTTGAAATGGATACACTTACTCTACTATCCTCAAAACGTTCTGCTGGAACAAAAGTGACATTCAGAGGTCAAGAGTATACCGTTCAAGAAGCAACACCTGAAAGCTTTGAAGGGGTCAACATTGCATTATTCAGTGCTGGAGGAAATGTTTCCAAAGTGCTAGCTCCTGAAGCAGTCAAACGAGGTGCAATTGTTGTAGATAATACAAGTGCTTTTCGTATGGACGAAAATACCCCTCTTGTCGTACCAGAGGTAAACGAAAAAGATTTGCATGACCATCAAGGGATTATTGCAAATCCTAACTGTTCAACGATTCAAATGGTGGTGGCGCTAGAACCGCTTCGTCAGGCGTATGGAATGAAAAAAGTCATTGTGTCCACCTACCAAGCAGTATCAGGTGCAGGACATGAAGCCATTGACGAACTGTACAGTCAGTCGCAAGCCATTTTAAATAAAGAAGAGGTTACACCAGAAGTTATGCCATATCAAATTGCATTTAATGCGATTCCCCAAATTGATACATTTCAAGACAATGGGTTTACATTTGAAGAAATGAAAATGATCAATGAAACGAAAAAAATCATGCACTTGCCAGAGCTAGAAGTAGCGGCTACATGTGTGAGACTTCCAATTGAAACAGGACATTCAGAATCTGTTTACGTTGAACTAGATGCAACAAGTGCAACAGTGGACGACATCAAGTCAATTTTAAAAAATGCACCAGGTATTACGTTACAAGATGACCCATCTCAGCAAATTTATCCAATGCCTGCAGGTGCAGTTGGAAAAAATGACGTATTTGTCGGCCGCATTCGGAAAGATTTAGACCGTCCAAACGGGTTCCATTTGTGGATTGTATCTGATAACCTGCTGAAAGGCGCTGCATGGAACTCAGTTCAAATTGCAGAAAGCTTAAAAACACTAAAATTAGTTTAACATTCAATGGATGATGAGGACGAACAGAAGAGAGTTAGGCATCTTTCGCCTGCTCTCTTCTGTTACGTCAGAATGAACTTGGAGTGAAAACAGTGAAAATAATTGTCCAAAAATTTGGCGGTACATCTGTCAAAGATGATCAAGGTAGAAAAAGGGCACTTGCACATATCTTATCTGCAAAAGAAAAAGGCTATAAATCGGTCGTCGTCGTTTCTGCAATGGGACGAAAAGGAGATCATTATGCGACGGATACGCTGCTTGGACTGCTGTATGGCAGTGCTCAGCACATGACAAATCGAGAAAAAGATTTGCTCGTTTCTTGCGGTGAAAATATTTCAGCTGTTGTTTTTTCAAGTATGCTGAATGAGAACGGTCTAAAGGCTTTAGCATTGACAGGTGCGCAAGCAGGCTTTGTGACGGATCAAGAGCATACGAATGCGAAAATTATTGACATGAAATGTGAACGTCTTGAAGCAGCACTTTCTGAACATGATATAGTTGTCGTTGCCGGGTTTCAAGGAGCCGCGAAAAATGGAGACGTGACAACGATTGGACGAGGCGGAAGTGATACGTCAGCTGCTGCTTTAGGGGCTGCATTGCAGGCAGACTTTATCGATATTTTTACAGATGTAGAAGGTGTCATGACAGCAGATCCTCGCATTGTAGAAAAGGCAAAACCACTACGAGTTGTGACGTATACTGAAATTTGTAACCTGGCCTACCAAGGAGCAAAAGTCATCCACCCACGGGCTGTTGAAATTGCCATGCAAGCAAAAGTGCCAATGAGGGTTCGCTCAACATACTCTAATGATGAGGGCACACTCGTGACGTCACACTACTCAGATAAAATGAGTCATGATGTGTATGATCGTCTCATTACGGGTATTGCACATGTCAATGATGTAACGCAAATCAAAGTCCCAGCAAAAGAAGGGCAATACAGCGTTCAAACAGAGGTCTTTAAAGCAATGGCAAACGCACAAATTAGTGTTGATTTCTTTAACATTACACCGAGTGAAATTGTCTATACAGTGACAGGTGCAATGACTGAAAAAGCAACAACGATCCTAAAAGACCTTGGTTATACACCGGTTGTAACAACAAACTGTGCCAAGGTATCAGCTGTTGGAGCAGGTATCATGGGTGTGCCAGGTGTCACATCTAAAATTGTATCGGCTCTATCAGAGCAAAACATCCCGATTTTACAATCTGCTGACAGTCATACGACTATTTGGGTGTTAGTGCACGAAGAAAACATGAGAGCGGCTGTCAATGCTTTGCACGAAGTGTTTGAACTTTCAAGATAAATGTGATTGAATCATGATGAGGTGAAAAAAATGAATTTCGGAAATATCGCAACAGCTATGATTACACCTTTTGATAAAAAAGGCAACATTGATTTCCAAAAGCTATCAATTCTCATTGATTACTTGTTAAAAAACGGCAGTGACTCTTTAGTCGTTGCAGGAACAACAGGCGAATCACCAACTTTATCGACTGAAGAAAAAGCCGCTCTTTTTCAGCAAACGGTGAAATTAGCAAATGGTCGTTGTAAAATCATTGCAGGAACAGGCAGTAATAACACAAATGCGTCTATCAAACTAACGAAAAAAGCAGAAGAAGCGGGCGTTGATGCAGTGATGCTTGTCGTACCATACTACAACAAGCCATCACAGGAAGGCATGTATGCACACTTTAAAGCAATTGCCGAGTCTACATCTCTTCCTGTCATGCTTTACAATGTACCAGGAAGAACAGTTGCTTCATTATTACCAGAAACAACCATCAAGCTTGCGCAAATACCAAACATTGTCGCGATCAAAGAAGCAAGCGGCGATCTAGATACCATGACAAAAATCATTGCAGAGACGCCAGAGGATTTCGACGTATACTCAGGTGACGACAGCTTAACACTTCCTGCTGTAGCGGTTGGAGCAAAAGGAGTCGTCTCTGTGGCCTCGCATATCGTCGGACTTGATATGCAGCAAATGCTAAAAAGCTATGCTTCAGGTCAAACAGCCAATGCAGCATTGATTCATCAAAAGCTGCTTCCAATCATGAAACAGCTTTTCTCAGCGCCAAATCCAACGCCTGTCAAAACAGCCCTTCAGTTGAAAGGACTAGATGTCGGATCAGTTCGTCTCCCGCTTTTGCCTTTGTCAGAAGAAGAGAGACTGGATTTAAGCAACGTATTAAATAGCTGATAAACAAAAAATTTCGTAAACGGTCATTCTCAGATGTCCCTGAGTATGACCGTTTTTTTATACATAAACACTTTCTTAAAATGTGACTTCATCTTGTTTTCTAAAATTAGATTCAGTTATAATAGCATTAAGCGATGATGGACGGGCTTGAGACTAGGAGGATAAGAATTTTGAAAAAGAAAAATACAGAGAACGTAAGAATTATTGCACTGGGAGGCGTTGGAGAAATAGGGAAAAACTTATATGTCATTGAGATTGATTCCGACATATATGTCGTAGATGCAGGACTCATGCATCCAGAAAACGAAATGCTAGGCATTGACGTGGTCATTCCTGATATCTCTTATTTAACTGAACGAGCTGATCGGGTGAAAGCAATTTTTCTTACCCACGGACATGATGAGGCAATAGGAGGCGTATTCCATTGCTTAAGCAAATTGTCTGTACCAGTCTACGGAACGAAGCTGACCCTTGCGTTACTTCGAGAAAAGTTAAAACAATACGGCTTCAATCAAAAAGCTGATTTGCGTGAGGTGCATGCAAAATCGGTTATTACATTTGAAACAACAAAGGTATCATTCTTTAGAACGAATCACAGTATCCCTGATTCAGTCGGGATCAGCTTCAAAACCTCTCTTGGTTCAATCGTATGCACAGGTGATTTTAAATTTGATCAAACCCCAGCGCTTAACCAGGCCTGTGACATCGGAGAGATTGCGAAAATCGGAAATAATGGCGTTTTAGCACTTCTTTCAGACAGTGCGAATGCTGAAAAACCAGGTTATACACCTTCTGAGGCGCTCGTCCAAGACGAAATCTCAAATGCAATGTATAATGCTGAAAATCGTGTAATTGTGGCTGTATCTTCGTCAAATATTAACCGTGTACAGCAGATCATTAATGCAACGAACCAAAATGGCCGTAAGCTTGCAGTTGCAGGTAAGAATATGATGACAACCCTTCAACTTGCGATCAAACTTGGTTATGTGACAGCAGATGAAGAATTATTTGTACCAGTTCAAGAAGTGAAGAAAATGGCGAAAAATGATGTGGTCATCCTAACTGCTGGAAGCCACGGGGAACCGCTAGCTGCTTTAACCAAAATGGCCAAACAAAATCACAAACAGCTTCATATTGAACAAGATGATACTGTTGTGATAGCGTCTACACCTCTTCCTGGACAAGAACTCACGTATTCAAAAACGGTTGATTTCCTAACAAGAAGCGGAGCACAGGTGATTTTTGCTCAAAAGCGTGTGCATGTTTCTGGTCATGGCTGTCAAGAAGAGTTAAAACTGATGCTGAATTTACTAAAACCGAAATATTTAATCCCAGTGAATGGTGAATATCGTATGCAAAAAGCACATTCCCGTATTGCTGAGGAAGTGGGAATGAAACGAAGTGACATTTTCTTAATTGATAAAGGAGATGTTGTTGAATTCAGAGGACAGAACGTAAAGATCGGTGAAAAGGTTCACCAAGGGAACATTTTGATTGATGGTCTTGGCGTTGGCGATATCGGGAACATCGTTTTACGGGATAGACGTCTATTGTCTCAAGATGGAATCTTAATTGTCGTCATTACGCTCGATAAACAAAAGAAACAATTAATTTCTGGACCTGAAATCATCACAAGAGGATTCGTTTATGTGAGAGAATCAGAAGAGCTGATTGTCAAAGCGACAGACCTTGTAAAAGGCATTGTCAAAGAACAAACGGAAAACTCGGTGGTTGAATGGTCAACACTGAAACAATCCATGCGCGATGTATTAAATCAATTCCTATATGAAAAAACAAAACGTAAGCCGATGATCATTCCAATTATTATGGAAGTATGATGAGAAAGCCCAAGGAATACATGCTCTTTGGGCTTTTTTTATGTGGCAAGAGGAATGCGGATGGAATATGACCTTCTTGTTCATAATAGGAGGAGAGTTTTAGGAAAGGATGGAGACAAATGGACGAAAAAAATGAACAGCAGCCTGAGCAAAATCCTGAAGAAAAAGATAGCATTATGAGCAAAATACAGCAGCTTGGTGAAACAGATGTTCCACAACTGCCACAAGATACAAATATACATTGTCTGACCATTATTGGACAAATCGAAGGTCACATGCAGCTTCCGCCACAAAATAAAACAACCAAGTACGAACATGTCATCCCGCAAATCGTAGCAGTTGAACAAAATCCAAAAATCGAAGGCCTTTTAATCATTTTAAATACAGTGGGCGGCGATGTTGAAGCAGGGTTAGCCATTGCGGAAATGCTGGCGTCTTTATCTAAACCGACTGTATCGATTGTGCTTGGCGGCGGCCACTCAATTGGTGTCCCCATCGCTGTATCATGTGACTATTCATATATTGCAGAAACAGCCACTATGACGATTCATCCTGTACGCTTAACTGGCCTTGTCATTGGTGTCCCACAAACCTTTGAATACTTGGATAAAATGCAAGAAAGAGTCATTAATTTTGTCACAAGCCATTCAGATATTACAGAAGAGAAATTTAAAGAGCTCATGTTCTCAAAAGGCAATTTGACAAGAGATATCGGGACAAATGTCGTTGGTCATGAGGCAGCAGAGTACGGACTCATGAACGAAGTAGGCGGCGTAGGGCAAGCAATTAAAAAATTGAACGAACTGATTGGAGAGCGAGTATCTCAAAACGAGGGGCTGATCCAATGATTTTATACACACCTATGCCTTATGAAGCCATTTACGTTGAGGAGCATGGAGAACGCAAGTTACAGAAGGTCCAAATACAAGGCGTGCCAGTCATTGTTGAAATGAAAGAAGATGAAGCGGAAATTGTTCAAGTGATGAGCACCAATCCAATGGATTTCTTGAATCAAGAGCTTGCACCAGGCAAGCGATTGAAGTTACATTTAAGCACGAATCAAACCGACTCATATGAATGATTCTATGCTATAATAAAGGGAAAACTTACAACAAGATGCAGCCAAAACCAGGCTGCTTTCTTTCTGATCTTTCGGTAGGTTATATTTTCTTTCGTAGTAAGGTGATGAGTATGGCTAAAAAGAGAAAACGTAAAACGAGAAAAAAACAAAATAAACAGCTAAAATTGAAATATGAATTAAATGGGTTAGTCTGTATTGCCATAGCGATCATTGCCATTTTACAGCTAGGTATTGTTGGACAAACCTTTGTCCATCTATTCCGATTCTTTGCAGGTGAATGGTTCATTCTCTGCCTTATCGGGTTATTTCTTTTTGGTATGACAATCTTTTGGAAAAAACAAATCCCTGATATGTTAACAAGAAGAAAAGTAGGTTTATACTGCATCATTGCTAGTATTTTGCTTTTGTCACATGTAAAGCTATTTCAGCACCTTTCAGCTGCAGGATTCATCGGCTCTCAAAGTGTGATAAGAAATACGTTTGAGCTTTTCTTGATGGACATGAAGGGTGAGACCGGTTCGCCTGATTTAGGAGGCGGAATGATTGGTGCCATAATATTTGCAGCCTCATATTTCTTGTTTGCACAAGCAGGCTCTCAAATTATGGCGATTGTTCTAATGTTGATTGGGATTGTTCTAATCACAAATCGGTCACTGCAAGAAATGGTCAAAAAAGTGATAGTCCCTATATCACAATTTATGATGAAGCAGTGGAAGGCGTTTGTACAAGATATGAAAGGGATCAGGCAGGCAAAAAAGAGCACCGCCTCCCAGAAAACAGGCGAAAAGAAAAAACGTTCACGCGTTCAAGAAGATGACGAAGATGATCATATCTTGATCGAGGAGGAAACACCTGTTGTTGAGAGCAGTCAGCCCATTATTTCAAGCTTTGCAGACAGAGATGATATTCTCACACCGCAGGTTCGTAAAGAGCAGGTAATAAAAGATTCTGAGGTTCTTCAAGAGACTGTGCAAAATGATTCATCTCCGAAATTGGCTGATGAATCAAAAGAAGCACCACCAATGACGTTTACTGAACTGGAGAATAAAAATTACGAATTGCCGTCTCTAGATATTTTAGCTGATCCACAGCATTCAGGTCAGCAAACAGATAAGAAAAATATTTACGAAAATGCAAGAAAGCTTGAAAAAACGTTTCAAAGCTTCGGCGTAAAGGCAAAAGTCACACAAGTTCATTTAGGGCCGGCCGTGACAAAATATGAAGTATATCCAGATGTCGGCGTTAAGGTAAGTAAGATTGTGAACTTAAGTGATGATCTAGCCCTTGCCCTAGCAGCAAAAGACATCCGAATTGAGGCTCCGATTCCTGGTAAATCGGCCATTGGGATTGAAGTTCCGAATGCAGAAATCGCCATGGTTTCGTTAAAAGAGGTCTTAGAATCGAAGCAAAACGACCGTCCAAATGCAAAGCTGCTCATTGGGCTTGGCCGAAATATTTCCGGTGAAGCCGTGCTTGCAGAATTGAATAAAATGCCGCATTTGCTTGTCGCAGGTTCGACTGGAAGTGGAAAAAGTGTATGTATCAATGGCATTATCACAAGTATTCTCATGAGAGCAAAGCCTCATGAAGTGAAGATGATGATGATTGACCCTAAAATGGTTGAGCTCAATGTCTATAACGGCATCCCGCATCTTTTGGCTCCAGTTGTAACGGATCCAAAGAAAGCCTCACAGGCACTCAAAAAAGTAGTCAGTGAAATGGAACGCCGCTATGAACTGTTTTCTCATACAGGTACAAGAAATATCGAAGGATACAATGATTACATTAAACGAATGAATCAATCAGAAGAGGCGAAACAGCCAGAGCTTCCTTATATTGTCGTCATTGTGGACGAGCTTGCAGATTTAATGATGGTTGCTTCCTCTGATGTAGAAGATTCTATTACAAGGCTCTCTCAAATGGCACGTGCTGCGGGTATTCATATAATTATCGCAACACAAAGACCTTCTGTCGATGTCATTACAGGGGTCATTAAAGCAAACATTCCATCCCGTATCGCCTTTAGTGTATCCTCACAAACTGATTCAAGGACGATCCTTGATATGGGAGGCGCAGAAAAACTGCTAGGCAGAGGAGATATGCTGTTTTTACCTGTCGGTGCAAACAAGCCGGTCCGTGTGCAGGGCGCATTTTTATCAGATGAAGAAGTGGAGCATGTCGTTGATCATGTCATCACACAGCAAAAAGCACAATATCAAGAAGAAATGATTCCAAGTGAAGAATCGCAGGGGCAGCTTGCGGCTGTGGAAGACGACTTATATAATGAAGCAGTTGAACTGATCATCGGCATGCAGACGGCTTCTGTCTCTATGCTTCAAAGGAGATTCCGCATCGGTTATACACGTGCGGCACGTCTGATTGACGCAATGGAAGAACGAGGCGTTGTAGGTCCATATGAAGGAAGTAAACCGAGAGAAGTCCTGCTCTCAAAAGAACAATATGACGAGCTCTCTTCATAATGAGAAGAGAGCTTTCCTGAAATGAAGTGAACGATATCATTATTATGTCAACAAGATGTCAGACTATTTATTTATTTGCAAAATCATGTTATAGTTATGTTCATCTTATTTCGGAATAGAGATTTCTCACCTTATCATTTGCATTGATTAGACGGAGGGAAAACATGTCGACCAAAACAGACAATCGCCATTTATATTTGAAAGTGATTGACCGTATTAAAGAAGATATTCAAACAGGCGTATATGCCGAAAAAGAAAAGCTGCCTTCAGAATTTGAGCTCTCAAAGCTTTTAGGTGTAAGCAGAGCGACATTGCGTGAAGCCCTTCGTATTTTAGAAGAAGAGAAGTACTTAATTAGAAGACATGGTGTTGGAACATTCGTCAATTCAAGACCGCTCTTTTCAACAGGCATTGAGCAGCTGACAAGTGTGACGAAAATGATTGAACAGGTGAATATGACGCCAGGTACCATCTTTTTGTCCTCACAAGAAGGAGAGCCAACAGAGAATGATGTCATCCGTTTTCAGAGTGATGAATCTGATGAGATTTTTTCAATGGAACGGGTTCGAACGGCAGATGGACAGCCAGTCGTCTATTGTTTAGATAAAATTCCGGTTAAGCATCTTCCCGCTTCTTTTACTCATGAAGAAGAGTCACTTTTTGAGCTGTTTGGAAGAGAACCACACAGCGGGATTAAATATGCAGTTGCAGACATCCAACCGATTGGCTATCACGATCACGTCTCATCCATACTAGAATGCGATCCCGAAACGGCGCTATTATTACTGAAACAAATGCACTATGATCAGGATGATCAGCCGGTCTTATACTCGCTCAACTACTTTAGAGCGGATAAATTTAGCTTTCATGTCATACGTAAACGTTCTTAAAGCAGTCACTTCTGAAGGCGGTTGCTTTTTGTTTGCCCATACATAATAACCGCTAAACTTGCCACACTAATACGTAACAGTATATAGAATTGGGTGAATGATGTTGGGCGAGAAAACAGTCAGTAAAAAAAATATTATTGCATTATCATCAGTGCCTCTAATCATGACACTGGGGAACTCGATGTTGATACCAGTATTGCCAGAGATAGAAAAGAAACTCTCGATCACTTCCTTTCAAGTCTCACTCATTATTACGGTATATTCCGTTGTGGCTATTTTATGTATTCCAATCGCTGGTTATTTATCTGACAGAATTGGGAGGAAAAAAGTGCTCCTGCCGTGCCTCTTAATTGCAGGACTTGGAGGGGCTGTAGCAGCTGTTGCCTCAACGATCATGAAAGAACCCTACATGTGGATTCTGTTTGGTAGGGTCCTTCAAGGGGTTGGCTCGGCTGGAGCAGCACCTGTTGTCCTGCCGTTTATAGGTGATTTGTATCATGATGATGAAGAGGTAAGTGCGGGGCTTGGAGCCATTGAAACCTCTAATACAGCTGGAAAGGTACTAAGCCCTATTATCGGAGCACTTCTTGCTTCTTGGTTTTGGTATGTGCCGTTTTGGTTTATACCATTCTTTTCAATCACAAGCTTTTTCATGGTGTTGTTCATGGTTGAGTCTGCCAAGAAAGAGGAAGTCTCGCCTACATTTAACGAATTTTTAAAATCGACAAAGACTATTTTCAAGCATGAGGGACGCTGGCTTTATGCCATTTTTGCCATTGGCGGTTTTATCATGTTTCTTCTTTTTGGTGTGCTCTTTTATTTATCCGATAATCTTGAGGCAGCTTATCAAATAAAAGGGGTCAAAAAAGGGTTGCTGCTGAGTATCCCGCTCCTTTTTTTGTCGATAAGTTCATACATTGCTGGGAAGACGATTGGAAAAGAGAAAGGGAAAATGAGAATTTTTTTAATCGTAGGCATGATACTTTTATCTATTACCTATCTTTTTTTATGGTGGAATCACAGTTTTTACTTATTATTTATATGCTTAAGCATTGGCGGAGTGGGGATCGGTATTGTCCTTCCTGCACTTGATGCACTGATCACAGAAGGAATTGAAAAAGAGCAGTGCGGAACCATTACGTCATTTTATAGCAGTATGCGGTTTATCGGTGTCGCTTTAGGGCCTCCAATATACGCATATCTTATGGATAAAGGGGACTCGATCGTTTTTATTCTCTCGACGATTTGCAGTCTCATTTCATTGTTTTTGGTGCTGTTTTTCATTCAGCCAGATGAAAAGGATGAAAGTGAACAACTGAAACCAGTTTAAGCAAAGAAAAAAGACGGTATTTTGCCATCTTTTTTCTATTGTATATGTGCTTATAACACGAAAGGACAATTGAATTCATAAGCTCATTTGACCTCCTGCTTAATCAAGTGCTATACGCTTTTGTCGTTTTACCGCTCTTTATACCGGTCATATTGGTAAATGGAATTGGTGGTCTTTTAGAATGAAATAACAACTGGTGCCTCTGCTAAAAGCAGAGGCGTTTTATTTCCTATCCTTTCCTCTGATGATATAATGACTATTAAATGGCTATTTTTACGTATATATCAGCTATGTTCTAATACATAATAAATATGACGAATAAAGGAGGTTTCTCATGACGTACTTACAAGAGAAGACATTCAATACATCTGGTCTTCATACTCATATTGTCAAAACAGAAAAATTTAAAACAGTCACGATCCTTTTTAAAATGCTTGCGCCTCTATCCAAAGATGACGTAACCATGCGTTCTCTTTTCCCGCATGTGCTGTTAAGAGGAACAGAAAACATGCCGAAAACAGGAGAATTGCGCACTTATTTTGATGAGCTCTATGGTGCAACAGTTTCGGCAGACATGGCGAAAAAAGGAGAGAATCACATCATCACTTTCCGCCTGGAAATGGCGAATGAAAAATATTTAAAGGATCAAACACCTTTATTAGAAAAAGGGGTTGCCTTACTATCTGATTTATTATTCCACCCTCATGTTGAAGATGGGGTGTTTAGTCATTTATATGTAGAGCAAGAAAAACGCACATTAAAACAGCGAATTCAGGCAGTTTATGATGACAAAATGCGTTATTCGAACTTAAGACTTCTACAGGAAATGTGTAAAGGTGAACCATATGCACTGCACGTCAATGGTGAAATGGAAGACCTCCAGGCGATCACAGCAAACACGCTCTTTGAAGCTTATGAGCATGCGCTTCAATCAAACCAGCTTGATCTCTATGTTGTCGGTGACGTTGATGAACAAGACATCAACCGAATGGTCTCGCAATATTTCAAAACAAGTGAAAGAGAGCCGGTGAAACAAAATGCTGAATCATTAAATGCACAAAACGATCCAAAAGAAGTCATTGATGAAGAAGACGTGAAACAAGGAAAGCTGAATATTGGCTTTCGCACACATACAGGGATTGCAGATGAAGATTATCCGGCACTGCATTTGTTTAATGGTATATTCGGTGGCTTCTCCCATTCAAAGCTATTCATCAATGTTCGGGAGAAAGCAAGTCTTGCATATTACGCTGTGTCTAGACTTGAGAGCTTTAAAGGCTTGATGATGGTCATGTCTGGTATTGAAGTAGCCAATTATCAGCAGGCAGTTGACATTATTAAAGAACAATTTGATGCGATGCAAAAAGGTGATTTTTCAGAAGAAGCCATTGAGCAAACAAAGGCTGTCGTTAAAAATCAGCTGCTGGAAACGATTGATACGTCTTATGGAACAGCGGAATACTTATACCAACATGCAGTCGTGCCAACAGAAGGGACTCTTGATTCCTTTTTAGATGCGTTAGACCGAGTGACAAAAGAGGACATTATCAAAGTGGGTCAGAAAATCAAGTGGGACACGACCTATCTTCTTAAAGGAACGGAGGGTGTTTCATGACGGTGAAAACAATTCAATTCGATCAGCTACATGAGACGGTGTATTACGAAAAAATGGAAAGCGGACTAGACGTCTATGTGCTGCCCAAGCAAGGGTTTAACAAAACATATGCGACCTTCACAACAAAGTATGGCTCTGTCGATAATGAATTTGTGCCGCTTGGCAAAGAAGACATGATCCGAGTGCCTGACGGAATTGCCCATTTCTTAGAGCATAAGCTGTTTGAAAAAGAAGATGGTGATGTTTTTCATACATTTAGTAAGCAAGGGGCAGCTGCAAACGCTTTTACAACGTTTACGAGAACGGCTTACTTATTTTCAAGTACCGCAAAAGTGGAACAAAACCTTGAAACACTCATTGATTTTGTGCAAGAGCCTTATTTTACTGAAAAAACGGTAGAAAAAGAAAAAGGCATCATTGGTCAAGAAATTAACATGTATGATGACAATCCCGACTGGCGTTTGTTCTTTGGACTTATAGAAAACCTCTATCAAAAGCATCCAGTTAGAATTGATATTGCTGGAACAGTAGAGAGCATTGCTCCTATTACAAAAGACCACTTGTATGAGTGTTATGAAACGTTCTATCACCCGAGCAATATGCTCCTTTTTGTTGTCGGTCCTGTTGATCCGAAGCAAATATTAGAGCAAGTAAGAGCAAATCAGGTGAAAAAACCATTTACAGACCAGCCTGAAATCAAAAGGAAAGAGATCAATGAGCCTGAAAGCGTTTATCGAAAAGAATACGAACTTAAAATGAATGTACAAGGCGCTAAATGTATGTTCGGTTTGAAGACAAAAAATCCGCACAAAAAAGGAAAAGAGCTTTTAAAGCATGAGCTTGGAATGAATCTCATTTTAGAGACATTGTTCGGCAAAAGCTCCTTACAATATGAACGGATGTATGAAAAAGGCTTGATTGATGAGACGTTTAATTACGATTATACGGAAGAAGGCGGTTTTGGCTTTACTTCGGTTGGCGGAGATACAAACGATCCTAACCAACTGGCAGAACAATTAAAAGAAATCCTTCTTCAAGCCAAGAGTCTCATCACAGAAGAAAAAATTGAGCTCGCTCGTAAGAAAAAAATCGGTAGCTTTTTAAAGGCCATGAACTCTCCAGAATACATTGCCAACCAATTCACTAGATATGCGTTCTTAGAAATGAGCTTATTTGATGTCTTACCAGTGTTAGAGCAAATCCAATTAACAGATATTTTGCAGATATTAGAGGAAGAAATTGACGAAGAACGGATGTCTGTTTTCAAGGTCATCCCAAAAACAAAGTAAATCAAAAAGACAAACTTGATCAAAAGAGTTTGTCTTTTTGATGTCCAATTGAAAAAAGCGTTTTATTTGTGTAAATATTGATTGACAATTGTTTTGTGCACTAGTTAAACATCTAAACTAAAAGGAGCAGCGTATGTAATGTCAATAAAAGTGCTGTAACATCTATGACGAACCGTCTTTTTACGAAAAACTATATTGTCCGTGAGCACGATCAAGCCGATAGAAGAAATGTTCACCTGTACTTAACCCCAGAGGGGAAAGATGTGGTCAGCCGAGTGGAAAAACAGCTTCAGGATCTTGTTCGATCTTATTTTGAAAAGCTAGAAGAAAAGGAAATGGAATCATTTATTCAAACATATGAAAAGAATTATCAAGTGATCATCGAAGAGGATGCACAAAGTTCTAATGAGAGTAATCAGAAAGGGTAGATGGCTTATCACCATCCTTTGGATCGTACTAGCGGCAGTATTATTCATCACGGGACCTAAAAGTTACATATGACTCCAACAAAATCAAAGCATCTGTTTAAAGAAAAAGTGAATGACAAGCTAAAGAGTTTGAACCTTATCAATGAAGAATATGGGTGCCATGATTTTGGCGGGGACATTTGCAGCGATGCTGCCTTTAGGTGTGCTGCCGCTCTTACAGATTGCAACACTTGTCGTGACATGACTTTTACTGTATGCGCTCGTTGTGCTAACATTGTTCGTACCTGTTATGGTCAAATTGATCGGATCAGCAAACTGGTTCCCATTTATACGAAAAGAATAGGTATTCCATATAGAAAGTAGGAACAATGTATGAGTCGTTGGGCGCTGATTACTGGTGCCAGTGGCGGAATTGGGCGGGCGGCAGCCAAAAAGCTTGCCCAAGAAGGCTGCCATCTGATACTCCATTATCACCAAAATGAACAAGCAGCTATTCGTCTCTCCACTTATTTAGAAGAGACATATGAAATAGAGACGCACGTCGTTCAAGCGGATTTAGCCAAAACGAGCGGAGCAGCTGAGCTTGTCAGCCGTCTGCCGTTATGTCCAGATATTCTTGTTTTAAATAGTGGAAAGAGTCATGTCGGGTTAGTGACAGATACAAAAAAAGAAGTTCTAGCCAGTATGGTGCAGCTGCATGTCACAAGTCCATATGAGCTAACCCAATCCATATTGCCTGGGATGATTCAAAAAAAGGCAGGTCATATTATTGCGGTTAGCTCGATATGGGGAGAAACTGGTGCATCGTGTGAAGTGCTGTACAGCATGGTCAAGGGTGCGCAAAATGCCTTCATTAAAGGACTCGCAAAGGAGCTTGCTCCAAGTGGAATTAGAGCAAATGCTGTCTCACCTGGTGCTGTTCATACTAATATGATGCAAAACTTCACACAAGAAAACTTGGCGATGCTGGAAGAAGAGATTCCGCTCGGCCGTCTTGCAACGCCAGAGGAGATTGCAGATGTCATTTGGTTTCTTGCATCAAAACAGTCAAGTTATATGACGGGGCAAATTTTATCCGTAAATGGCGGCTGGTACTGTTAAAAATGTGTATAATTCATCTCTCCATGACAAAAGCTATGGCTGTAATTCATCTTTTTGAATGGAGGAATGAACATGTCTGTACTTGAGAGCTGGGACCATTGGAAAAACTTTTTAGGTGACCGTTTAAATCATGCGCAGGATAAAGGTTTATCAGATGATACAATCAACAACCTTGCATATGAAATTGGTGGATATCTGGCTAACGAAGTTGCGGCAAAGAACGAGCAGGAAAGAGTACTTGCTGACCTTTGGAGCGTTGCATCAGAGGATGAGCAGCGTGCCATTGCAAATATGATGGTCAAGCTAGTTGAAAATAATAGCTCGCACTAAACAAAAAGAGGGGTCGTTTGTGCCTCTCTTTTTATTTTAACCGTTTCGCAACATTGTGCTTTCTAAAAATGTGAAAATGATTTATGATAAAGGAAGGTAAAAGTTTGCCACAATGAAGGGGGTCATATCATTTGGCCAAGCTCGAATGGTATTTTGAATATGAGATACAGGTGAACCGTCCTGGACTTTTAGGAGACATTTCTTCTTTAATGGGGATGCTTTCAATTAATATTGTGACAATTAATGGTGTTGATGTATCAAGACGCGGAATGCTTCTACGTTGTGACCACACAGATCAAGTTAAGCGACTTGAATCAATTTTAAATACAATGGAAACGATAAAAGTAACAAAATTAAGAAAACCAAAACTTCGTGACCGTTTAGCTGTTCGTCATGGAAGATATATACAGAGAGATGCTGATGACAAAAAGACGTTCCGTTTTGAAAGGGACGAGCTTGGTCTTCTTGTTGATTTTATGGCTGAACTATTTAAAAAAGAAGGACATAAATTGATTGGGATTCGCGGGATGCCACGTGTTGGAAAGACAGAATCAATTGTTGCTTCTAGTGTATGTGCAAGTAAGAGATGGCTGTTTGTTTCATCTACTCTTTTGAAACAGACCATTCGCAGTCAGCTAATTGCTGATGAATATAGCCCAGATAACGTTTTTATTATTGATGGGATTGTGTCGACAAGAAGAGGTTCAGAGAAGCACTTACAGCTTTTAAGAGAAATTATGAGATTGCCTGCAACAAAAGTGGTAGAGCATCCAGATATCTTTATTCAAAATTCAGAATATACAATGGATGATTTCGACTATATCATTGAACTACGTAATAGTTCAGATGAAGAAATTACATACGACCACGCTGAAGAACCGCAAGTGTTTGATCATTCTGGTTTTTCTGGCTTCGATTTTTAATATGGTAATGGTAGGTGTTTGTTTTGACTGAATTGGGAAAACGGCTCATTGAGGCCAGAGAGGAAAAAGGGATGTCGCTGGAGAACCTTCAGACGGCTACCAAAATCCAAAAGCGCTATTTGCTAGCAATCGAACAAGGAAACTATGATATTATTCCAGGTAAATTTTACGTCAGAGCGTTTATTAAACAATATGCCGAAGCCGTTGGACTGAATCCTGAACAATTGTTCCAAGAATTTCGTAAAGATGTACCAAGCACGTATAATGATGAAGTTTCTGATAAATTATCAAATATTAAGCCGCAAAGAGAGCTTCCAAAGTCTGCCTCAAAGGTGCTGGAGCTATTGCCAACAATATTAGTCATTGGAGGCATTCTTGTGGTGATCGCAATCATTTATGTGATCGTTCAAGCGGTCAATCATGATAGCGGACAGCAGAATAATCAGACGGCTCCTCAGCAGTCAGAATCAAAATACGAAGTGTCTGAGGATTCATCACTCGCAAAGGATCAAAAGAAAAAAGAAAAAGCTTCGTCAGATGATAAAGAAAAAACATCTAAAAAGGACGATTCATCAAAAGACGATGATGCTGTTTCTTTGAAGGCGACAAATACAGAAGGGTCCACGACAATGTATGAGGTGTCAGGTGCAGATGATATGGAGTTAACCATTTCTGCAACACAAGCTTCGTGGCTGCGCGTGAGAGACGAATCTGGAAAAGTGCTGAAGATGGGTGAACTAAAAGATGGCGAATCGTTTCAAACAGACCTGTCTGAGCTTTCTCAAGTCGATATCCGTCTCGGGAATGCCACTGGAATTGATATCAAGGTCAATGACGAGACGCTTAAGTACGAATTAGACCCAAAGAACACCATGACACAAAACATTGTGATTGTGAATAAAGGAAAGGAAAAGTCATCTTAAGCAAGTAGATGACTTTTCTTTTGTTCCTACTATTATATACATAAATAAATGCTTTATTGGAGGATTGGATTTCATGTTTAACTTACCGAATAAAATTACTCTTTCTAGGATCGCCTTGATTCCTGTGTTTATGATTATTATGCTTGCCCCTTTAGACTGGGGTGTTGCACGCTTTGGTGACGTCAGCATCGAAGTCACTCACCTTGTCGGAGCGATCTTGTTTATTGTGGCTTCCACAACCGACTGGATTGATGGTTACTATGCACGTAAGCTCAACCAAGTGACGAATTTCGGTAAATTTTTAGATCCGCTTGCAGATAAATTGCTTGTTTCAGCTGCTTTAATTATACTTGTTCAATACAACCTCACACCGGCATGGATGGCGATTGTGATCATTAGCCGTGAATTTGCTGTAACAGGTCTAAGGCTTGTCTTAGCCGGAGGCGGTGAAGTGGTAGCGGCAAATATGCTTGGAAAAGTGAAGACGTGGGCGCAAATCATTGCGATTTCAGCACTTCTTTTGCATAACCTACCGTTTGAACTTGTATCATTCCCGTTCGGTGATCTTGCGATGTGGGTCGCGGTGTTCTTCACTGTTGTCTCAGGCTGGGATTACTTTGCGAAAAACTGGGAAGCCTTAAAGAATTCTAACTAAAAAGGACGTGTACGCTTTGAAGTCAGAGAGAAAAGCAGAAATTATTGCAGTCGGTTCCGAACTATTGCTAGGGCAAATTACGAATACGAATGCACAATTCATCAGCAAACAGCTAGCTGAAATTGGTGTGAATGTTTATTACCACACAGCAGTTGGTGACAATTCGGAGCGTTTAAAGCAGGCTATTCAAGTGGCGCAAGAAAGATCTAATTTTATTATATTCTCAGGCGGTCTCGGACCAACAAAAGATGATTTAACAAAAGAAACCATTGCCAATACGCTTGGCAAAGAGCTTGTGCTAAATGAAGAAGCGTTTGAATCGATTCAAGACTACTTTCAAAAGACAGGACGTGACATGTCTCCGAACAACCGCAAGCAGGCACTCGTTTTAGAGGGATCTGATGTGCTGGTGAACCGGTTCGGAATGGCACCAGGTATGTTTATTCAAGAAGAAGATACGTTTTATATTCTGCTTCCTGGTCCGCCAAGTGAACTACACCCGATGTTTGAAAATGAATTGAAGCCGCTGATTTCTGAGAAACTTGGCTTGAAGGAAAAAATTGTGTCTGTCGTTCTACGTTTCTTCGGGATAGGTGAATCACAGCTTGAAACAGATCTTGAAGATATAATTGATGCTCAGACCAATCCGACAATTGCACCGCTTGCAGCAGACGGTGAAGTATCGCTAAGGCTAACGGCCAAGCACGAGGTTGAACAGGAGACTGAACGTCTTTTAAAAGAAACAGAAGCACAAATTCTAGAGCGGGTAGGGGAATACTTCTACGGATATGGTGATACTTCTCTTGTCCGTGAAGCTTCCAAGGCCTTGCACGAACATGGGAAAACAGTGGCAGCATCTGAAAGCTTGACTGGCGGAATGTTTTCTGAATGGTTGACAGATCTCGAAGGGGCATCGTCGATTTTTAACGGAAGTGTGGTTTGTTACACAAATCAAGTCAAGCAGCAGGTGCTAGGCTGCCGCGAGGAAACGTTGTCTTCTCATGGTGCTGTCAGCAAAGAGTGCGCTTTAGAGCTCGCTGAAGGCGTTCGAAAGCTGACAGGAAGTGATATCGGTATTAGCTTTACTGGTGTGGCAGGACCTGCTACCCAAGAAGAACAGCTAGTCGGAAAAGTATTTATTGGGCTAGCCACAAAAGATCAGACAGACGTGTATGAATGGATGTTTACAGGCAGTCGATCAGGCATTCGAAAACGGGCTGTCAAATATGGTTTGCATCACCTGCTCAAATTATTAAAAGAGAGTTAATTTTGTTTTTTGTTAAGTTTACTCCTTTAGAAAAGAGCGTTTTTTCTAATAGAAACAGCTCTTTTTTTAAAATGATTTGCCAAGAAAAATCGAATATGTGTTCGTTTTTTTCTTGGCAAATGACGTGAAACAAGGTATAGTATAGATAGTGGAATTGATAAAGGAGGAAACAATAGAATGAGTGATCGTCAAGCAGCCTTAGATATGGCTCTTAAACAAATAGAAAAACAGTTTGGTAAAGGCTCTATTATGAAACTAGGAGAGCAAACAGATACACATATTTCAACAGTACCTAGTGGTTCGTTAGCACTTGATACTGCGCTTGGAATAGGTGGATATCCTCGCGGTCGTATTATTGAAGTGTATGGTCCAGAGAGTTCTGGTAAAACGACAGTGGCACTTCATGCAATTGCTGAGGTTCAGCAGCAGGGAGGACAAGCTGCATTTATCGATGCAGAGCATGCGCTAGATCCAGTTTACGCTCAAAAGCTAGGTGTTAACATTGATGAGTTGTTACTTTCTCAACCAGATACAGGAGAACAAGCACTTGAAATTGCAGAAGCTCTTGTCCGCAGTGGTGCAGTTGATATTGTTGTCATTGACTCAGTTGCTGCGCTTGTACCAAAAGCAGAGATTGAAGGAGACATGGGGGATTCACACGTTGGTCTTCAAGCACGTTTGATGTCTCAAGCACTACGTAAACTATCAGGTGCTATCAACAAATCGAAAACAATTGCCATCTTTATTAATCAAATTCGTGAAAAAGTAGGGGTCATGTTCGGTAACCCTGAAACAACGCCTGGTGGACGTGCACTGAAGTTCTATTCGTCTGTTCGCTTAGAAGTTCGCCGTGCTGAACAGCTGAAACAAGGCAATGACATTATGGGAAATAAAACGAGAATTAAAGTCGTGAAAAACAAAGTCGCACCGCCATTCCGTATTGCGGAAGTAGACATCATGTACGGTGAAGGGATCTCGAAAGAGGGAGAAATCATCGACCTTGGAAGCGAACTAGACATCGTGCAAAAAAGTGGTGCTTGGTATTCTTACCAGGAGGAACGTCTTGGACAAGGTCGCGAAAACGCGAAACAGTTCTTAAAGGAAAACAAGGATATCCTTCTCATGATTCAAGAACAAATCAGGGAGTACTATGGTTTGAATACAAACGGAGTGAAACAGACCGAAGAAGAAGGACAAGAAGAATTGGAGTTTAATGACTAAAAAGACGCTTAAAAGCGTCTTTTTTTTACAATTACATGACAGCTAGTGGGTCAAAAGTTCTGTCTTTGCTTGAAATAACAACTTACGCCTCAGTCTGACTAGCTTGACAAGTATTTCCGACACAATTACAATGGGAATGTATCACTTGTTTTTCTTAACATGATTGATAACTAATTTAAACTTGACAAGGGCAGTGAGGATCTCATTCCCTGTGAAGGCCCTGTATGTTGAGACACAAAACAATGTACATGCCGACACTTTATTTGTAAAACCAAGTTCATAGCAAGAGGAGGTGAAAATATGTCGCCTACGATGTTTACGATCATCTCCATTTTGCTGAGCCTAATCTGTTTAGTTGTTGGCTACTTTGTTCGAAAAACCATTGCAGAAGCAAAAATATCCGGTGCAAGAAACATGGCCGAACAAATTGTTGAGGATGCAAAGCGTGATGCGGAAGCATTGAAGAAAGAAGCGCTCTTGGAAGCGAAAGATGAAATTCATTCGTTTCGGTTAGAGGCGGAGCAAGAAGTTCGTGAAAGACGTAATGAGCTTCAAAGACAAGAAAACCGTTTACTTCAAAAAGAGGAAAATCTTGATCGAAAGGACGAATCTTTAGATAAACGGGAGTCCGTGTTGGAGAAGAGAGATCATTCTCTGAATGAACGACAACAACATATTGAAGAGATGGAAAGCAAAGTGGATGATATGATTCGTTTGCAGAAAGCCGAGTTGGAACGCATTTCTAGCCTAACTCGAGATGAAGCGAAACAAATCATTCTGGATCAAGTTGAAAATGAGCTTTCCCACGACATTGCAGTCATGACGAAAGAATCTGAAAACCGAGCGAAAGAAGAGGCTGATAAAAAGGCGAAAAACATTCTTTCACTTGCGTTACAGCGTTGCGCAGCTGATCATGTCGCTGAAACAACGGTATCTGTAGTCAATCTTCCAAATGATGAGATGAAAGGTCGTATTATCGGACGTGAAGGACGAAATATCCGTACGTTAGAAACGTTAACAGGTATTGACCTGATCATTGATGATACACCTGAAGCTGTAATTTTATCGGGCTTCGATCCGATTAGACGTGAAACAGCGAGGATAGCTCTCGATAAGCTAGTCCAGGATGGGCGCATTCATCCTGCACGAATTGAAGAAATGGTGGAAAAATCACGCCGTGAAGTCGATGACTACATCCGAGAGATGGGTGAACAAACGACATTTGAAGTCGGGGTTCATGGTCTGCATCCGGATCTCATCAAAATTCTCGGTCGCTTAAAATTCCGTACAAGTTATGGACAAAATGTCCTGAAGCATTCAATTGAGGTTGCGCATCTTGCAGGTCTCATGGCTTCAGAGCTTGGAGAAGATGCAAAGCTTGCAAAACGAGCTGGTCTTCTGCATGACATTGGAAAAGCCATTGATCACGAAGTAGAAGGAAGCCACGTAGAAATTGGCGTTGAGCTTGCGACGAAATATAAAGAGCATCCTGTTGTCATCAACAGTATTGCATCTCACCACGGTGACCAAGAACCGACATCTATTATTGCTGTTCTTGTTGCGGCAGCTGATGCATTATCTGCAGCACGCCCTGGTGCAAGAAGTGAGACGCTTGAAAATTACATTCGGAGACTTGAGAAATTAGAAGATATCTCTGAATCTTATGAAGGTGTTGAAAAATCGTTTGCGATACAGGCTGGACGTGAAGTACGTATTATGGTGAAGCCAGATTCAATTAATGATCTTGAAGCTCACCGTCTAGCAAGGGATATTCGTAAGCGAATTGAGGACGAGCTCGATTACCCTGGCCATATTAAGGTGACGGTCATTCGAGAAACTCGCGCAGTAGAGTATGCAAAATAGAGCGGTGCGCTTAGCGCCGCTTTATTTTTTTATGTAAATATGCAACACTGATAGGAAGATCAATTTATAAGAGAAAGGGTTCAAAACGAATGAAAATATTATTTGTTGGAGATATTGTCGGTTCACCTGGCAGAGATACGCTAAAAGAATATTTGCCAAAGCTTAAGAAAAAATATCAGCCACACTTTACAATTGTAAACGGAGAAAATGCTGCTCACGGGAAAGGGCTCAATCAGAAAATCTATCACGAGCTTTTGCAAGCAGGAGCTGACGTACTCACGATGGGGAACCATACATGGGATAAAAGAGATATTTTCGATTTCATTGATGACGCAGCCAATATTGTTCGTCCAGCCAACTTCCCGCAAGGTACTCCAGGAAAAGGACTCACCTTTATCAAAAAACAAGGAAAAGAATTGGCTGTCATCAACTTACAAGGACGCACATTTTTACCGCCAATTGACTGCCCATTTCAAAAAGTCGATGAACTAATCGCAGAATCATCAAAACATACACCTTTTATTTTTATTGATTTTCATGGTGAAGCCACAAGTGAAAAGCAAGCAATGGGCTGGTATACGGATGGTCGTGCATCATGTGTCGTTGGAACGCATACACATGTTCAAACAGCAGATAACCGCGTGCTGCCAAAAGGAACTGCGTATATTTCAGATGTTGGGATGACCGGCCCTTATGATGGCATTTTAGGTGTTGACCGAGAAACCATCATTAAACGATTCAAAACGAGCCTTCCAGTACGGTTTGAAATTGCGGAAGGACGCACGACATTAAGTGCAGTAATCGTAGAAATTGACGAACAGTCGAAAAAAGCTGTCAAAATTGATCGAATTTTGATAAATGATGACCATATTTTCTTTGAATAAATGTTTACATATTTATTTCAGAAAAATATTAATCAGAAAGAAGGAATATGCACCCTCTATAGTGAATATAGTAAAAATGGTAGGTAGCCTGCTATTTTTGAAAAACATTTCGGGGATGGATTTTCAAAAAAATAGCAACATCTAACAAAGATTGTTCTAATGAACACTCACTTATCCATTGTAAATTTAAGGGGGAGCAAAAATGGAAATATTAAAAGTTTCAGCAAAGTCAAATCCGAATTCAGTAGCAGGAGCATTAGCCGGCGTATTACGTGAACGCGGTGCAGCGGAAATACAGGCGATAGGTGCTGGAGCGCTGAATCAGGCGGTCAAGGCTGTCGCTATTGCTAGAGGGTTTGTTGCACCAAGCGGAGTGGATTTGATATGCATTCCAGCCTTTACTGACATTCTTATCGATGGAGAAGAAAGAACGGCAATCAAACTGATTGTTGAGCCACGATAATTCTAATTTTATTATTTTCAACCTGTTTACATCATGTAAGCAGGTTGTTTTTGTTTACCGATATACATTTCTTATATAACATATTTCCTTCGCACATTAGATAAAAAACCACATATTAGAGCTTGCATTCTTTCACCATGATGATAAATTAAGATTAAGTTGAAAATAATTCATCTATAATGAATAATTAAGTAGGTGAAACAATGTTCGAATTTTTTTTAAAAAGAGGAAAGCTTGTTTTTATTTTATTTTTTATCGTTCTCATTGCCGGAAGCTATATATTTACACAGCTTCCTAAACGAGAACTGCCAGAATTCCAAGCGAATATCGTCACCATTTCCACCGTTTTTCCTGGTGCTGATGCAAAACAGGTGGAAAGTGATGTCACCAATAAGCTCGAATCGGCCATTTCTGACATCAATGGTGTAGAGAAAATGAGCTCTGTTTCTGCCATTGGTTTTTCAAATATTGTGATTGAAATTGATGATCAAGCAGATTTTCAAAAGGTTGCAAGTCAAATTAAGAATGAAACCACAAACGCCGCATCTTCCTTTCCTGACAGTGTGATGGAGCCAGATGTAAAGGATGAGTTTGGTAACGTGCCGGTTGGTTCCTACATGATTGTGTCGAGTAAGTCATCTGATTTAGCAAAAAGTCAGGAATCGCTGCGTGCATTAAAAGAAATAGTAGAGGACATCAAAGGTGTTGATGGTGTCGTCATCAAAGGATTCAATGACAAACAAGCGATATTGAACTTAGATTCAAGTAAGCTGGAGGAAGAAGGGTTAAATGTGACCGATGTCACGAACGCCATCACTCAGGAATTTGACACATCTCCACTAGGAGACATACAGGCAGATGGAGAGAAGGTCAAACTGTCCATCGATGCCTATGACCGCTTAGATCAAGTGAAAAAGATTGAGCTTTTCTCAAAAACGAATCGAGAGCCTGTGGCAATTAGTCAACTGGGAAGCTTAAAAGAAATAGAAAAAGAGAAAAGTGATATTGTTTCATATAACGGTAAACCAGCCTATTCGTTTACTGTCAATATTAAACCAGGTCTTGATATTCCTAAAATGTATGACAAAGTAAGTGATGTCATTGAAAAAGAGAAGCTGCTGCCAAATGGTGTGGATTGGGTAGACTACTATTCACAAAAAAGCGATGTTGATGCTATTTTTAACGATTTAATCAAAGAAGCCATCGTTGCAGTCATTGCTGTGATCATCGTCACCACACTTGGTCTAACCATTGGCGGCGCGTTTATCGTTTCACTAGCGATCCCATTATCGATCACCATTGGGACCATCCCGCTGCCCTTTTTACAAGTGGACCTTAATCAAATTTCGATCATTGGCTTTATTATTGCATTAGGAATACTTGTGGATGATGCCATTGTGGTCAACGATAATATTTTAAGGCAACTGAAAAAATACGAAAGTCCGCTTAAAGGAACGATGGCAGGGGTAAAAGAGGTCGCTGGGTCCATTTTAACATCAACACTTGCAGTTGTATTTGCCTTCTTACCACTTGTTTTCCTATCTGGAGCGAACGGTTCATTTATTCGAGCATTACCGTCAGTACTTGTGACGACTGTGCTTGCGTCTATGGTCATTTCATTGACACTTGTCCCAGTCTATCAATATACAGCGAACCGAAAAAGAAAGAACAAGACGATACAAAAGGAGCCAGGGTTTTTAGGTAAACCATTAAAAAGATTAGCAAATTTTTATGCAGATCGTGTGTTGACAAAAATCGTGAGGCGTCCGCTTCTGATTGGACTAACCGGTTTACTCGTTGCAACACTTGCCTTTTTACTCATCTTCGTCACACCATTTGAATTTTTCCCTGCGGCGAATAAGAAAGAGGTTGTCGTCACTGTCACATTTCCAAGTGAAACGACATTAGACAAAACAAATGAAACACTAGAAAAAATAGAACAAGAGATTAAACAGCAAAAAGGAATTGAAGAGACGGCTATTTTTGCAGGGGGTGGTGTGCCGAACTTGTTTAATGATAGCATCTCAAACGCAAGTGACCATACGGGGCAGGTTGTGGTCAGAGTGGACAATGATCAGATGACAAGTAAAGGACTGATCGATCGTATGACAGAGCCTTTACGAGAGAAATTCAAAGATGCTGATATCTTTATGAAAACCATTGTTCAAGGGCCGCCAACTGGAGCCCCTGTGACCGTTACCGTTGCGGGAGAACCATTTTCAAAGCTAGTTGATGTCAAAGAAAAGCTGACAAAAGAAATGAAAGAAAACGGAGCAAGTCTGATCACCGAAGATGTCAACCAGCCAGTCAAAACCATCTCATACGAATTAAACCGTGATCGGATGGCAGAGGATGGACTCAGTACTCAGTTTGTAAGCAGACAGCTTGGTCTTGTAAGAGAAGGAATTCCATTAGGTACCTTTAAACAAGGAACAGGTGACATCGACCTAGTGGTCAAGCAGGATATGAGCAAACATCAAAATGGATTGAAGTTAAAAGAAATCAAAGTGCCTGTGAATACAAATGATGGCGGTATGCCATCACTAGAGCCACTTAGCCGATATGTGAAAGAAAAAGAAACAGAGCAGTACGAGAGTATTCCACATGAAAACGGTATTCCGACCATCACGTTAAAGGCGTATCCTGGTTCGTCAGATACGTTTAAGGGCGATATGAAAGAGGTCGTAAGTCAAGTCATAAAAAGTGATGATGCAAAGGATCTGACCATTTCTCAAGGTGGAGAAAATGAAGACCAGACACAATTCTTCATTGAAATTAGTCTCTTATTTGGATTTGTATTGCTTCTTATATATGTGACCATCGCTTTCCAATTTAATTCACTGATGTTGCCGCTTTTAGTACTAGGAACCGTTTACTTGGCGATTTCTGGTGCCGTTATTGGACTGTTTGTCACACAAACACCGTTCAGCTTCATGGCAACCATGGGAATTGTCTCATTAGCTGGTATCGTGGTCCGTAATGCGGTTGTCTTGTTCGAATTTATTGAGCAGCGGCGCAAGCTAGGACTCGATCAACGTACAGCCGTGATTGAAGCGGGAAGAGCAAGAATTAGACCGATCTTGTTAACGGCATTTACGGCCATGGTTGCCCTTATGCCTGTTGCATTAAGTAATGATCCACTTTTTAAACCGCTGGCGATCTGTATTGTATCGGGTGTCTTTTTCTCAACAATTCTGACACTTCTTATTGTGCCGGCTCTATATGTGGTCGTTTCAAAAAAATGCTGAGACCCAAAGCAAATCTCCTTCTATTCGGAGATTTGCTTTTTTTTAGAAAAATATTCAAAAAAATTATCTGGAGTGTTCATTTGTCTTTTTCAAGTGGACATAGGTATTTACGGTTAAAATGACACGTGGTAAAATCTGATTGGGAGAAGTTTTTTTACAAAGGGGTTGTACGTCATGTGTGGAACGATGAAAGCAATTGTAAAAAAAGAAAGCGCTTACGGAGCGCTACTGATGGAAATGCCGATTCCAGAAATCGATGATCATGAAGTGCTCATTCAGGTGAAAGCCACATCGATATGTGGAACAGATGTGCATATTTATAATTGGGATGATTGGGCAAAGGGAAGAGTCAAAGCACCGTACATTTTTGGACATGAATTTACAGGGGAAGTTGTCAAAGTTGGTAAACAAGTTTCACGTGCAAAAATAGGGGATTTTGTATCGGCTGAGACGCATATTGTATGTAATCAGTGCTATATGTGTTTAACAGGGCAGCAGCATTTGTGCAGTGAAACGAAAATTTTAGGGGTAGACATTGATGGATGCTTTGCTGAATATGTCAAAGTACCTGAACAAAATGTGTGGCATAACCCAGCTCAAATGCCAGTAGAGCTTGCATCCATTCAAGAGCCGCTTGGAAATGCTGTTCATACAGTTCTGCACACACCTGTTTCAGGAAAGTCAGTGGCGATTTTTGGCTGCGGGCCAATCGGTTTAATGGCGATCGCAGTCGCGAAAGCCTCCGGGGCTGTTCAAGTATTTGCTGTTGATAAAAACGAATACAGGCTTGAGCTTGCCCGGAAAATGGGTGCAGACCATATCGTGGATATCGGAAAAGATGATCCTGTCGCGATGATTAAACAGCTCACGAGAATGGAAGGGGCAGACGTCATGTGTGAGATGTCAGGACACCCTGCCGCCATTAATCAATCACTCGAAGCTTGTGCAAATGGAGGGAAAGTCAATATACTAAGTTTGCCAGAGCGACCAGTGACCATTGACATTACGAATCAAATTGTTTTTAGGGGATTAACCGTTCAAGGGATAACGGGGAGAAAAATGTTTGAAACGTGGCGTCAAGTATCTGAGCTTTTAAGAACGAATACAATTGATGTACAGCCGGTTGTTACCCATACGCTGCCATTTGCAGATTTCACAAAGGGATTTGAACTCATGAGAAATGGTACATGTGGAAAGGTCGTACTTATGATGCCAACATATCAAAGGGGGAAGAAATGATGAAAGAATTTACGTATTTACAAGATGAATTAGAATCAATGAAGCAGCAAGGTATCCACCAAACGTTAAAAGAGATCGACTCAAAACAATCATCCACCGTCACGTTAAATGAACAATTCGTGATACAACTCTCCTCAAATAACTATTTAGGCCTAACCTCACATCCAAGGCTGATGAAAGCGGCAAAAGAGGCGATTGATGAATTCGGGGCTGGGACGGGATCCGTACGAACCATCGCTGGAACCATGACGATGCATGAACGGCTTGAAAAAAAGCTCGCTGCATTTAAAAAAACAGAGGCAGCCCTTGTGTTCCAATCAGGCTTTACGACCAACCAAGGGGTCTTATCAAGTATCCTCACAAAAGATGATATTGTCATTTCAGATGAGCTCAATCATGCCTCGATCATCGATGGCATTCGATTAACAAAGGCAGATAAAAAAGTATATGCCCATTCTAATATGGAAGAGCTTGAGAGAATTCTAAAAAAATCCATGAATTACCGCGTGCGTCTTATCGTGACAGATGGCGTGTTCTCGATGGATGGAGATATTGCGCCCCTTCCTGAAATTGTAAGGCTAGCAGAAGCATATGATGCATTTGTGATGGTTGACGATGCACATGCGTCAGGTGTACTTGGCGAAAATGGGCGCGGGACGGTCAACCATTTTAAACTTGACGGTAGAGTGCACATTCAGGTTGGGACACTTAGCAAGGCTGTCGGTGTGTTTGGCGGATACGTGGCTGGTTCTGCGGTTTTAATCGACTACTTAAAGCATAAAGCAAGACCGTTTTTATTCAGTACCTCACATCCACCGGCTGTGACAAGAGCGTGTGAAGAAGCCATTGAAGTGTTGTTAGACGAGCCAGAGCGAATTGATACACTTTGGGAAAACGCTGCCTATTTTAAAGAAAAGGTCACAGGTCTTGGATTTCAGGTTGCGCCAACAGAAACACCTATTATTCCAATGATGATTGGGGACGAGGCACTGACTTTCCGTTTTTCAAAGGCATTAATAGAGCGAGGTGTCTTTGCTCAGGGCATTGCCTTCCCAACTGTGGCGAAAGGAAAAGCGAGAATAAGAGCCATCATCACAGCAGAGCATACAAAAGAAGAACTAGACCGTGCACTGACGATCATCGAAGAAGAAGCGAAAAACCTGAACATACTTGATTGAGAGAGCGAGGGCTCTCTTTTTTTTTTGTACTATTCTTTCCATAATTCATCAAATCTACTGTTTTTTATGTATAATATATTTAAAAAAGATATGTTGAGGTAAGTGATGAAACAAATGTTATTCAATACCGATAATTTTTATGAGCAATTTCTAGATTATAAGAACAACACAAGAACAGATAAAAGTCACCCTTTTCACAACTTATTTAACAAAGAATTACCAAATAAAATTCGGCTAGAGTTGGAAAAACTTCATATGAGAAATATAAATAAAATAGATATTAAAGCATCTACAGGAAATGGACGGGTTGCAGAATGCTTTTGGATTGCATTTTTAGACAACCGATTGACGACGAATTCTACTTCCAAAAAAACATCTACACAAAAAGGAATCTATCTTGTTATTTTATTTGCTGAGAACGGCGAAGATTTTTATTTAACAATTGAAACTGGAACTGAAAATTTATCTTTATCTGAAATTAAGGAAGAGGCAGACATTTGGAGAACACGATTGAAGCCAGAATTGAAAGGTAATAAAAGATTAAAGGACTTTCAAATAGGTGATTTTTATTTGGGCAAATCAGTAAGACCTAGAAAATATGTAGCAAGTTCATTAGTCTATAAAAAGTATAATATTTTTAAATTTGACCATCATCGTTTCATACAGGATATCATTTCTTTAAACGATTTTTTTTATGATTTTATTTATGAAGTATATTTGGAGCAGGATTTTACACCAAAAGAGGAACATCGGAAAAAATTTAAAAGAATTATTCATAGAGACATTTATAAACAATTAAGAGAAGAAAGAGCAAAGCAAAATGAGGAGACAGGCAGGATAGCAGAGAAATTTGTTTATGACATGGAAGTAGAGCGATTATTAGCAGCTGGTCAGGAACAATTGGCGCAAGATGTCAATTGGGTGGCTTAAACAGAAGATGGCCACGGATTTGATATCAAATCTTATTATCCTGATGGAAAAGAAAAGCTAATAGAAGTAAAAGGGTCTAAACTCACTCGTCAAGACTTTCAATTTTTCTTGTCCGATCAAGAAAGAATGGTAGCAGAAGAGGAAAAAGAAGCGTATGTGATTTCTTTAGTTGAAAGTGTCGGTACACAAAATATGAAGATTGTTAAAGAAATACAAAACCCTTTTGGAAAAGACAACCTACTTCTAAAACCTACTCAATATTCATGTAGAATTCGGGTGGATTGAAAAGTGATATCACATATGAATTTATTTTCAATTTATAACAAAATAGTCTATACTGTAGGGTGGAGCTTGGTTTGAAAGGAGTACAAATTCATGAATGAAAAGAAGAGAAAAGTGAGCGGACAAGTAAGTTCATCGGACAAAAAATCCGAGAAGGACTACAGTCAATATTTTGAGGCTGTTTACATTCCGCCATCATTAAAAGATGCAAAAAAAAGGGGTAAAGAAGAAGTAGAATACAATCAATTTCAAATTGACGAGCGGTTTAAAGGGTTAGGGAACGGCCGCAAGTTTTATATCCGCACATATGGCTGCCAAATGAATGAGCATGATACAGAAGTGATGGCAGGTATTTTTATGGCGCTTGGTTATGAACCGACAAACTCGACCGAAGATGCGAATGTCATCCTATTAAACACTTGTGCCATTCGTGAGAATGCTGAAAATAAAGTGTTTGGAGAGCTTGGACATTTAAAAGCATTAAAGCGCGAAAAGCCAGATTTGATCTTAGGTGTCTGCGGATGTATGTCACAAGAAGAATCCGTCGTCAACCGTATTTTAAAAAAACATCCATTTGTTGACCTGATTTTTGGTACGCACAATATTCATCGTCTACCAGAGCTTTTATCTGAATGTTACCTTTCAAAAGAAATGGTCATCGAGGTTTGGTCGAAGGAAGGGGATGTCATTGAAAACCTTCCAAGAGCCCGTCAAGGCAAAATCAAAGGCTGGGTGAACATTATGTACGGCTGTGATAAGTTCTGTACATATTGTATCGTTCCTTACACGCGTGGTAAGGAAAGAAGCCGCCGACCAGACGAAATTATTCAAGAGGTAAGACGTTTAGCGGCAGAGGGATATAAGGAAATTACGCTTCTTGGTCAAAACGTGAATGCGTATGGTAAAGATTTTGAGGACATGGAATATGGTCTTGGCCATCTTATGGATGAGCTGCGTAAAATTGATATTCCGCGTATCCGCTTTACAACAAGTCATCCACGTGACTTTGATGACCACTTAATTGATGTCCTTGCCAAGGGCGGCAACCTGCTCGATCATATTCACTTGCCAGTTCAATCAGGGAGTTCTTCTGTGCTGAAACTGATGGCGAGAAAATATGACCGTGAGCGTTATCTTAATCTTGTGCGCAAAATCAAAAAAGCAATGCCAAATGCTTCCTTGACAACGGACATTATTGTTGGGTTCCCAAATGAAACAGATGAGCAGTTTGAAGAAACACTTTCCCTTTATCGTGAGGTTGAGTTTGATGCGGCTTATACGTTCATTTATTCTCCAAGGGAAGGAACACCAGCAGCAAAAATGAAAGATAATGTGCCGATGCATGTGAAAAAAGAACGATTGCAGCGCCTCAACGCACTCGTGAATGAAATTTCTGCGAAGAAAATGAAGGAATATGAAGGGCAGGCTGTCGAAGTATTAGTAGAGGGTGAGAGTAAAAACAACCCTGAGATCCTAGCCGGATATACAAGTAAAAGCAAGCTTGTGAATTTTAAAGCACCAAAAGAAGCGATTGGCAACATCGTCAAAGTGAAAATCACACAAGCGAAAACTTGGTCTCTTGACGGAGAAATGGTTGGAGAAGCTATCGAGGTGAATTAAAATGACGCTTTATTCAAAAAAAGAGATTGTCGAGCGTGCAAGAGAGCTCGCTAAAATGATTTCTGAAACAGAAGAAGTTGATTTCTTCAAGAAAGCAGAAGCGCAAATCAATGAAAATACAAAAATTTCGACGATCATTAATCAAATTAAGGCACTTCAAAAGCAAGCTGTAAATTTAAAGCATTACGGCAAACATGAAGCCTTGAAGCAAGTCGAAGAAAAAATCGATGCACTGCAAGAAGAACTGGATGACATCCCGGTGATTCAAGAATTCAAAGAATCACAAATGGAAGTTAACTCATTACTCCAACTCGTAGCGCACACGATTTCTAATCAAGTAACGGATGAAATCATTCTTTCAACCGGCGGTGACCTCTTATTAGGAGAAACAGGTTCAAAAGTGGAAAACTCATCACCAAGTTGCTCCATTAAATGAGAAAACCCCAAAACCCCGCAGATGCGGGGTTTTTTGTTACCTATGATATATATTTTTGAAAATCGAATTACCATATCTTCAACTCAATCACCCCTCATTCTACCACTCTCCAACTTTTCCAATTTTCAAGGCAAGTTTATGGGCGATCATGCATACACTGAAACAGAAATGAATTTAATTGAACATGAAGCTTAAAATCGTGACACACTAGACGAATGCCCAGCATAAGATAAAACGATCAAGAACAAGGAGGCATGCCGGAATGTCTGAATACAGAGAGATTATTACAAAAGCGGTGGTTGCAAAAGGGAGGAAATTCACCCAAAGCACACACACCATTTCTCCATCGCAAAAACCAACCAGTATCTTAGGTGGTTGGATCATTAATCATAAGTATGATGCTGAAAAGGTCGGAAAAACTGTTGAGATTGAAGGAACGTTTGATATTAACGTGTGGTACTCTTACGCTGACAACACGAAAACAGAAGTGGTCACAGAACGTGTAAAATATGTAGACATCATCAAACTGAGATATAAAGATAAAAATTTCCTAGATGATGAACATGAAGTGATTGCGAAAGTATTGCAGCAGCCCAATTGCTTAGAAGTGACAATTTCTCCAAATGGCAATAAAATTGTCGTTCAGGCAGAGCGGGAATTTATTGCTGAAGTGGTAGGAGAAACAAAAGTTGTCGTAGAGGTCAATTCAAGCTGGAAAGAAAAAGATGATCATGAATGGGAAGAGGAAGTGGATGAAGAACTAGAGGATATTCATCCAGAATTCCTAGCAGGTGATCCAGAAGAGTAATTGATGACTAGGGCGCATATTCCCCTAGTTTTTTTGTGTCTTGATCTAGGCGAAAACAGGCTGTTTTTTATGCTATAATATAAGTTGGTATGAATTCAAAAGTAATATAGTGAGGGATTAGAAATATGGCAAGTTATACGCCCATGATACAGCAATATTTAAAGATCAAGGCAGATTATCAAGATGCCTTTTTATTTTTTCGATTAGGCGATTTTTATGAGATGTTTTTTGATGATGCAAAAAAAGCGGCACAAGAACTAGAAATTACTTTAACAAGCAGAGATGGCGGGACGATCCCAATGTGCGGCGTTCCTTATCATTCTGCTTCTGCATACATAGAACAGTTGATTTCAAAGGGCTACAAAGTCGCCATTTGTGAGCAGGTGGAAGACCCTAAAACCGCAAAAGGTGTGGTCAAAAGAGAGGTCGTTCAACTGATTACACCAGGTACGGTGATGGACGTCAAAGGGCTTAGTGAAAACGAGAACAACTTCATTGCATCTGTTTCCAGTTTTCACAATGGGTATGGCCTTGTGCTGTCCGATTTATCAACAGGGGAAAACATGGCTGCTTTCATCGAACGATTAGATGAGGTCGTGTCTGAAATTTACTCTGTCGGTGCAAAAGAAATTGTGGTTTCAAAAGAGTTGAATGGAGAAACAGTGAAGATCCTTAAAGAGCGCTGTCATGCTACAATTTCTTACGAAGATAGCGAAGAATTAATAGATGAACCAAAGTCGCTTGTTTCCCACCTTGATCATAATTTACGGTCAGCATTTTTAACACTATATGCTTACATAAGAAGAACGCAAAAAAGAAGTCTTGATCATCTTCAGCAAGTACAAGTGTTTGAGCTTGAACAAACCATGAAAATTGATCTGTACTCAAAGCGAAATCTTGAATTAACAGAAACCATCCGTTCAAAAAGCAAGAAGGGTTCTTTATTATGGCTGCTAGATGAAACAAAAACAGCGATGGGCGGAAGACTGCTCAAGCAATGGATTGATCGACCGCTCATTCGCCTTCCGCAAATTAAGGAACGTCAGGAAATGGTCCAAATCCTCATGGATCATTTCTTTGATCGAGAGGATCTGCGTGAACGACTAAAGCAAGTATATGATCTTGAGCGTCTAGCGGGCCGTGTGGCATTTGGAAATGTGAATGCCCGCGATCTCATTCAACTGAAGGAATCCCTAAAGCAAGTACCGGCTATTAAAGAGCTCGTTCATTCCTTGCCAGAGGAAATGGCGAAGTCTAGAGCAAATGATATGGATCCTTGCGGCGACTTGCTTGATTTATTAGAAGATGCGCTTTATGAGAATCCGCCGATGACGTTAAAAGAAGGCAATTTGATTAAAGATGGCTACAATGCAAAATTAGATGAATATCGTGATGCCAGTCGAAACGGCAAGGACTGGATTGTGCGGCTTGAACAGCAAGAAAGAGAATATACAGGCATTCGTTCTCTAAAGGTCGGGTTTAACAAAGTATTTGGTTATTATATCGAAGTGACACGGGCGAATACGCATCTATTGGAAGAAGGCCGTTATGAAAGAAAACAAACCCTTGCCAATGCAGAGCGGTATATTACACCTGAATTGAAAGAAAAAGAAGCCCTTATTCTTGAGGCAGAATCAAATATTAGCGAATTGGAATATGAACTATTTACCGCACTCAGGGAACAAGTGAAAGCATACATTCCTAGATTACAAATGCTTGCAAAGCAAATGAGTGAGCTAGATGCGATGCAATGCTTTGCCACTGTCAGTGAAAAGCGCCGGTATGTCCGTCCAGGATTTTCAGAGGATGCGGTAGATGTCATTGATGGCCGTCACCCTGTCGTTGAAAAAGTGATGGATCATCAGGAGTATGTGCCGAATGACTGCCATATGGGAAAAGGGAGACAAACCTTACTAATTACTGGACCGAATATGTCAGGGAAAAGCACTTATATGAGACAAATGGCACTTATCTCGATTCTTGCGCAAATTGGCTGTTTTGTGCCGGCATCAAAGGCGACCCTTCCGATATTTGATCAAATCTTTACACGTATTGGTGCGGCAGATGATTTGATTTCTGGTCAAAGTACTTTTATGGTAGAGATGCTCGAAGCAAAAAATGCAATGGTGCATGCAACGAAAAACAGCTTGATTTTATTTGATGAAATTGGGCGCGGGACAAGCACCTATGATGGGATGGCTCTTGCACAGGCGATCATTGAGTTTGTTCACAATCATATTGGTGCCAAAACCCTTTTCTCCACACATTACCATGAGCTCACTGTACTCGAATCCCAATTAAGCGAGCTGAGGAATGTCCATGTACGAGCTGAAGAGCATGAGGGGACGGTCGTTTTCTTACATCAAATCAAAGAAGGTGCAGCTGACAAAAGCTATGGCATTCATGTAGCGCAGCTTGCTGATTTGCCTCATGCGATCATCGATAGAGCCCAGACCATATTAACGGAACTTGAGAGTGGATCACATGAAGTTATTTCGCAGGTATCGGCATCTCCAAAAGCAGAAAAGACCGAGGAGAAACAGCAACTTTCTTTCTTTGAAGTGGAAGAAAAACCGCAAACCAATGCTGTTCTCAAAAATAAAGATCAAGCGGTGATTGAAGAATTGAAGTCATTCAACTTAATGGATATGACACCGCTTGAAGCCATGACAAAGCTATATGAATTGCAGAAGAAATTATAATGTACGGTGAGGTGAGCATAAATGGCCAAGATCATTCAGTTATCTGATGACCTATCAAACAAAATTGCAGCTGGTGAAGTAGTCGAACGTCCGGCCTCTGTTGTAAAGGAGCTTGTTGAAAATGCGATCGATGCAACCAGTACAGTCATTGAAATTGATGTAGAAGAAGCGGGTCTTTCTTCTATTAGAATGATTGATAATGGCGTTGGGATCGATGCTGAAGATTGTAAGCTCGCCTTTCAACGACATGCGACGAGCAAAATAAAAGATGAAAATGATCTGTTTCGTGTTAGAACGCTCGGTTTTAGGGGAGAGGCGCTGCCAAGTATTGCCTCTGTTTCTCACCTAGAAATGAAGACAAGTACCGGTGAAGGAGCTGGAACACACCTTGCCCTGCAAGGCGGAAAGATCATTTCAGAGAAAAAAACCTCTGGCCGGCGCGGCACAGAAATTGTGGTCACCAACTTATTTTATAATACGCCAGCCCGTTTAAAATACATGAAAACCGTTCATACGGAGCTTGGCAATATATCGGATGTCGTCAACCGAATTGCGCTTGCTCATCCAGAAGTATCGATTCGCTTGCGTCATCAAGGGAAAGTCTTACTTCAGACAAATGGAAACGGGGATGTGCGACATGTGCTTGCGGCCATCTATGGAACGGCCGTGGCGAAAAAAATGCTGCCATTGCACATAGAGTCACTTGATTTTGAAGTGAAAGGGTATATTTCCTTACCAGAAGTGACAAGAGCATCGCGGAATTATATGTCTTCTGTTGTAAACGGCAGATATGTGAAGCATTTCCCACTCGTGAAAGCCATCCATGAAGGGTATCACACGTTGCTTCCGATCGGCCGCCATCCGATTACATTTATCGAAATGAACATGGACCCTATCCTAGTAGATGTAAACGTACATCCATCAAAACTTGAAGTGAGACTTAGTAAAGAACAAGAACTTCATGAGCTGATCAAACAAGGTATTAAGGAATTATTTCAAAAGCAGCAGCTCATTCCAAATGCTCAGGTGTCAAAAAAAGCACTAATACCAGTTGTGAAAAATGAGCAGCAATCCTTAACCTTCGATTCAAAACAAGCAAATACAGGCGTAAGGGAAACACCTCTATCCTATCAGCATGTCTCGCTCGAATCGGTTGTAGAGGAGACGAGTCAGAACGAAGCATACGGGAACCCTGAACCGGAAAGTAAGGGAGCATTTTTACCAGTATCGAATGAAGAAAAGCAGTCCGCTAGTGTTCAAATAGAGGAAGCCGCAGCTTCTCTTGAATATGAGGAGACTGTGCTCAAAGAAGATGAAACTGAAAACACTTCTGAAAGCGAACGTGTTCCTGTGATGTATCCGATTGGCCAAATGCATGGCACGTATATTTTGGCCCAAAATGAACGAGGGCTTTATATTGTCGATCAGCATGCGGCTCAAGAGCGAATCAAATATGAGTATTATCGTGAGAAGGTAGGAGAAATCGAACAGGAAGTGCAAGAAATGCTCGTCCCATTAACTTTTCACTACTCTAAAGACGACATGCTGATAATTGAAGAGCATAAAGATATTTTAGCAAAAGTGGGTGTCTTCTTAGAGCCCTTCGGATCAGGAAGCTATATCATTCGGTCTCACCCGCAGTGGTTTCCAAAAGGGGAAGAGGCCGAACTCATCGAAGAGATCATTCAGCAAGTGCTTGATGAGAAGCGTGTTGATATCAAAAAGCTGAGAGAAGAAGCGGCGATCATGATGAGCTGTAAAGGCTCTATTAAAGCAAATCGTCATTTGCGTCATGATGAAATCAAAGCCTTATTAGATGAACTCCGGCAAACAAAAGACCCATTTACATGTCCTCACGGCCGGCCGATCATCATTCATCATTCGACATATGAAATGGAGAAGATGTTTAAGCGGGTGATGTGACCAATTAGAAAAAGCGATATTAGAGCGCTTTTGTTAATTAGCATCCGAAAGTATTTGGCGGTGTGACGACAACTGGTCGTTTATTAATATCAATCGTATCTTCTGCATAAAATGTGGAACCAAATGCTGATCGCACGATTTTCTGCGTGGAACGTATATGTACCTGTAGCAGGTAGTACTTTATGTGAAAGCTGTAATGTATTTTGTGAACTTCCAAATAAATCGATTCTAGCCGGAATGCGGACGGTTTTTCCGCTGTTCAAAATGTGGCTGTTTTTTAACGCTTTTCCGTTGATGATATCTTTTGTTGTGGCTTGAAAGCCCGCAGGTAACGTGAACTCAACTGCACCGATACTTAGGATATAATTTGGACGATATGTCAGCTCAATGTCAGAAAAAGACCATTCCTGCTTACTTGCTCCTGTAATTTTTGCATAAAGTGCAGCTGGTCTTGCATTGGTCGAAGCTTTGCAATCCTCCGTTTTGGTTCCTTCGGCAGATGTGGCAAGGTGGTACCGATAATGCCATGACTAGTGTAAGCATTCCCATCATTAAAATTGTCATGTTTTTCCATTTCTTGATTCCCCCCACAGTTGATTATAGGTAAATAATAGATGATTTCATCCATTATTTACCTATAAATTTGCCATATTCCTATATGGGGTTGAATGGTATATTATACCCTTCTTCTTCCTTTTTGTTTAGTAATAGCGATGGTGAAACGAATTTGGTTGATTCATTCCGTAAGTGTGACCAGTCATTTGATGGTTTGGCGGCATCATCATATGCATATCTTGATACCCATATGGATGATAAGGAGTAACCCCATATCCCCCATAGTGGCCTAGATGTTGGTGATCGTTCATTGGAACATTTGAAAATGAATCATACTGTTTCGTAAATGGGGAATATCCTGAATGGTGGTGCGGATAGTGTCCGCTATAAGCATCTTTTTTACCGGTATGATAATGATTTGGCATATTCATAGGGTCATGCATATTTGGTGCAATCACATGCTCATGATTGGCTGTATACACATTTTCAAACGTGTGATAGGGATTTACTTGATGCTCATGATTGGTCTGATTATTCATATTGTTCATTTGTATCTCATCCTTTTTGTCAGGTTACCATATCCTATGAAGATCACCAGGTTCATGAGCTTTTCCATATGAAAGAAAAGAGATTACACATGAAAAAAACCGGCTTTTCAGCCGGGAAAAGAAAAAGCAGGTAAAGCGTCAAACACTAAAATGAGTTGCGATGTCTTTTTTTGCGACGCTTCTTACATCTTATGCAGACACTTTTAGGATAATAATAGGGATCGTAGCTTCTAGAAGTATCCCAAAAATCGTTCTCAAACCAATCATCTTTTTTATGATAAGACTTTTTTTCTTTACATGGATCAACATGGTGATGATCGTCATGCTTTTTATAGCAGTTTGAGTGGGAATGTTTGCACTTGCATTTGCACCTGCGCATTGTTATCCCTCCTAAATGTGACTCAATGCTAGTATATGCAAGGAAGATGCATGAGGACTGGATAAAGGCGCTTCTTTTGTAAAAAAAGGCTGATTCTCTAAAAACTTAAATAAAAAGAATTGACTAGTGCTAAATTAACATGATAAAATATAAATTTTTATCCTCTGATGAAATGTGTTATAATCATAATGTGAATACTTTCGGAGGTGGCGGATTTGTTTCAAATAGGTGATAAAATTGTTTATCCTATGCATGGAGCCGGTGTGATTGAAGGAATGGAAGAAAAAGAGATTTTAGGTAAGACGCAGGAATATTTTCTGATTCAAATGCCCAATATGCAGATGATGATCCCAAAAGGCAGAATCAATCAACTAGGTATACGTCCGGTAGCTGATCAAGCAACGTTGAAAGTTGTGATGAACAATTTTGCAGAAGAAACAAACGACGACACGCTTACTTGGAAGCAAAGATATGATGAAAATCTAAAAAAGCTAAAAACAGGTACAATTGAAGATGGTGCAGCCGTTGTCAAAGACCTGATGAGACGAAATCAGAAGAAAGCATTAAATTCTAGCGAAAAGAAGATGCTTGAAGATGCACGGGGCATGTTAGTGAGTGAAATTTCACTTGCGCAAGGACTGTCGCAAGATGAAGTGCTGTCAGCTTTAGAAAATGAATTAAGAATTTAATGATGGATATACAGAGACTTGCTGTAAACAGATGGGCATATACCTTTTGTTTGCAGCTTTTTTTGTCTAAAGAAGAGTAATATTTCCATTTTTGTGGGTTTTTTGGACTAAAACTGAAATAAGGTCATAGGATTTAGTTCTCCTGATTCATTCAATTGGGCCGGACATTCTTTGGAATCTCTTAGCCACTGATAGTAAAATAATGCGGTGAGATGAAAAGGCTACTTATATGTGAGTTCATATTTCTGATCCTGTGTGCTCTTTTAATGGTGAAATGCAGTCATTCCAAAACAACAATCGAGCTTGCATATCACGAGTACAAAGTTTGATGAACCCATTTTGGTTCAAAAACATATCCCTTTTCTATTTCCATCCATGGTTATAAAAGTGATAAAAGGCATACGCTTGTTGGTGGAACAAACGAGAAAATGGCAAGAGCTGTCGTAAGGATCGAGCCTTTTCTGCAGAAATGGTTCAAGAAGTGCGCGGCTTTTTGGAACAGATTCAAAAAACATTATTATCAAAATTCGATGGTGAAAGTGTTCAGCTAGAAATTAGTAAAAAAAGCATTTAGACGCTATATTAGTGCTATAAAAGAAGTGCTCAGAAAATTCGATCCATCTTCTTAGAAAAAGGTTTTCATGGGTAAAAACACTCTATTTAAACTTGGTAAAAAAGATAGAAATCTGCAAATTTGTCATAAAATATGAAATAAATAACAATTTGCCTTAAAATCATAAATTATGTAAAATAATAGTTATCAGTTTGATATGATAGAATGGGGCTGAAGTAGATGGCACACAAAATACCATCTTCCGAAGTAGGTGTAAAAATCAATCAATGGTACACACATATTTGCAAATTTGAAGTCGAACAGGCAAACGACATGAAGCGTCTTGTTGAAGAAGAGATTCATGATATGGAGGAGGATCAAGATTTATTACTTTATTATTCTCTAATGGATTTTCGCCATCAAATGATGCTTCAGTACTTATCGTCAGTCGATACAGGGAGTGAAATGCTTCAAGCGGTGTCCTTTCCTAAAGAAATTGAAGATGCAGAAGATGAGATGACGGGCTTACTGGGCTATTACTTCCATTTTTTTCATGGAATGTATGCATTTATCCAGCGCCGGTATATCGAGGCCATTTCATATTACAAGCATGCTGAACATCAACTGATCTTGGTGACCGATGAGATCGAAAAAGCGGAATTTTACTATAAAATTGCTGAAGTATACTATCATATGAAACAAACCTATTTCTCTATGCATTATGCCAAAAAAGCGAGAGACATCTATAAGAAACATCAGCTTTATGGAAAAAGAAGCATTCAATGTGATTTTGTCATGGCAGGTAACTGGATTGATGTGAGTCAGCACCAAAAAGCGCTTCCTTATTTAGAAAAAGCGTTAAAAGTCTGTGACGCGATGGAAAGACAAGAGTGTTCGTCTTATTTTAAAGCGATGGCCCTCAATAACTTAGGTACTTGTCATTATAGTATGGGAACGTACCATACCGCGACCGTCTTTTTTGAAAAGGCCATTTCACTTTATCAAAAAGATCAAGCGTCAACGATGATCAAGTCATTGTTTTCACTTGCCCTTACTTGTTTTAAACTCGGATATATAGAGAGAGCGAGTGAGGCATTAACCGAAGGAATGAACCAGGCTTGTTTATTGGAAGATGAGATTTATCAGTTGAAATTCCAATTTTTGCAGGCGCTTTATATAGAGAAAGACAGCTGTGATCAATTGAGATCAGTACTTTTTGGTTTAAGAAGCAAAAAGATGTTTGCTGATTTAGAGGAATTAGCACTTGATGCGGCTAATTATTATAAGGAACGCGACATGTACAAGGAATCTTCCACTTTTTTTGAGATTGTGATCGAAGCGCGTACGTACATACAAAAAGGAGATGAGATGTATGAGAACGAAGCATAACATGTCAGCTGCTCAAGTAGAAGAAAGACTGCACACTTAAAAACGTAACACAACACCCTTTACGAAAAAACGTAAAGGGTTTTTTTATTTATTCTTTGATCGCTTTTTCTGCGTCAATCGCACCTGCTCCGTAAATCATCGGATCATCTCCAGACAACTTTCTTGTATTTTCTGTTAATAGGGTTTTGACATCATCAGGCGTTAAATCTGGTGAATGCTCTAATAAGAGAGCGCAAATACCAGCGCAAATCGGTGTTGCCATAGATGTGCCAGATAACGTTGTATAATCATCATCGACTCTGCTTGACTTATCTAGTTTATCCAGAAATGATCTTGGTGATCTGAGGGAGACGATATTCACTCCTGGTGCGAGAATATCAGGCTTTGCTTCTCCATAGACAGTCGGCCCCCTGCCCGAAAATGGTGCCACGACATCATCACTTGATTCTGGTGTGTTTCGATCATCATAGGCTCCGACCGTAATGACTTTTTGACTGACGGCAGGGCTTGAAATCGTTTGACTGTTAGGACCAGAGTTACCGGCAGCAACGCAGACAACAATGCCTTGATCCCAAGCCGCATTGACAGCTCTCACCATTGGATCATCTTGCTCGTCATCATAACGCTGGGCATCTCCGCCTAGTGACATACTCATTATGTGAATTGGATCATCAGGGTGGTCCTCGTTGAACTGTATGCACCACTCAACACCTTCTATAATAGTAGAAAGTGATCCAGCTCCTTGTTTATTTAGCACTTTCACGCCAATAACATTTGCTTTTGGAGCAGATCCTTTGTATAAGCCGTCTGAGGCTGCTCCGTCTCCAGCCACATCTCCAGCACAGTGAGTACCGTGCCCATTATCGTCATAAGGTTTCTTTCTTTGTTTCACTAAATCCACAAAATCGCGAATTCTCCCATCTATATCTTCATGTGGATAAATTCCCGTGTCAATGACAGCTACCGTAATGCCTTTACCGGTTAATGTCGTGCCATTTCGGATGACTTGATCAGTATGACTTGCTTGTGATGCCACATCAAGTAGTGCATGAACTTGTCGGTCTAAATAAATTTTGCGAATATGTTCACCGTTCGCTAACAGTTCCTCTAAAGCAGCAGGCGTAAGATCAGCTGCACAGCAGTCAATGCGTGAGAAATGCTGTTTAATGTTTGTTTTTCGGATTTTTTTTATGAGTTGTTTTGTGCTTTGAATTCCCGCTTCGACGGCATCTTCCTTAAATTCGATGATTACGCGAAGCTTCTTTCTCTTCTTTAATTTTCCTTCAAAAAAACGATGAAGAAAACAAGGCGTCCATTTAAAAGGTTTATATAGGTGAAGAACGGTCTCTCTTAAAGGTTGATCTAGTTTACTAGCATGCGTTCTAACCATTTGCACCATGGAAAATCCAAACATGTGTTGTCCTCCATTCTAGCTATCCATTCTCGTTCACTCTTACGTTATGAGAATGACAGCTGCTTTGTTCGGATTCTTGTCCCTCCTTTTCTTTATATTGGCGGCTTGCTTATTTTTTGAAAAGAGAAGGTTTACATTTTATAGAAAAAGGTGGAAGTTATGTAGAATCTGCCGATGATAGGTGGGAGAGTTCTTCTTATAGAACCAGTGAAACAATGGATTTGCAGAAAAAAAGGGGGTTATGGACAGGGTCATTGCTCATACAAATCTGATTCGTCACAGACGGAAAAAATCAAATCCACATATATAAAAGCTGAATTAAAGAAAAAGACTTTGATAGGAATAGGGCATTTTCAACATAATTTCATTTGGTTGTCATACTATTCTAACTCTGTTTTCAAATAGCAGTGGAGTTTCTGTGTATATAAATGCAATTATCTTATTTTTGAGGAATCTTATGATCTAGAGTGTCATGATCAAATTTTAATGTGGAAAAAATGTAAATAATTGATGATTCAATATTAATCATAGAAACGGCTTAGAAATCTGTTGAAGGAGAACGGAAATGAAGAAGTTTTTTGCTTTTTTTCTCCTGCTTGCAATCGGATGGGGCGTTTATTATACCATGCAAGCACAGGAACATGATGAGCCAGTGTCATCACGTGAGGAAGACGAAAGCGGTTCAAATGATTTGTATCGCAATTTTAAAGAACTGGAAGAGAACGAATCAACAACCAGTTATCAAATTACAGCCAACCCTATGCCCGGCAGCAGCCTTCTTGTGATGTCACCTCATGGCGGGAGAATTGAAGGTGGCGTTAGTGAGATCGTCCATTTTTTTGATAACGATTTTTCAACGTATTTATTTGAAGGTTTTAGAGAGAATGCATCAGAACTTCATATTACAAGTGCAAACTTTGATGAACCAATCGGAGTCGCACAGGCAAAAGCACATGATTACGTATTAGCAGTACATGGATACAAAGGTGAAGAAGGAATTGACCATACACTTGTTGGCGGAACAGATTACGACCGTGCTGAGAAAATCGTGAACTCATTAGAGCGGAACGGATTTTCGGCTAAACTTGCTGTTGCACATGCAACCCTAAGCGGAACGAGCAATCATAATATTAATAATCTTACAAAAACAGGGCAAAGTGTGCAGCTTGAGATTAGTAGGAGTCAACGCGAAGCATTATTTGACAGTTTCGATTATCGGCGGCGGTCAAGTACAAAAAATGAGACGTTCTACCGTTATGTGAGGGCGATCCGGACGGTACTGGATGAAGAATTTACTTAAGGATTGATTGTGCACATCTTAAGACAATCAGGGGGAATTCTTGTTACACTATAAAAAGTGATAACAAAAGGAGAGACAGATATGGCGTGTCATCATTTTCATCTCCAGGCAAATTGGCCTGGTCTGCGTAACGATGTTGGTACAATCGCTTGTGAACAATTAAAAACGAAGATTTCAATTCCAAAGGAAATGGAAGGTCCAGGCATCGGAACAAATCCAGATGAGATGCTCTTAGGTGCAGCGGCCACGTGTTACATTATTACTCTTGCAGCATTGATGGAGCGGAGTCAATTAAAGAAAGAGGATCTATCGATGAGCTCTGAAGGAGTCGTAGATGTGACAAATGGTGTGTTTACATATGAGAAAATTATCCATCAGACTGTCGTGATCCTCAAAGAATCCGCTTCCACACATGATATTGAGCTGGCTCGTAAGCTTGCATATAAAGCCGAAAGCTCATGTATGATTTCAAGAGCTGTTCAGGGAAATGTGGACATTTCCTTGGAAGTAACCATTCAAGTCGGGCGTTAAGATAAAAATTAAACAATACGAGTCCTAGAGTGCTGTTCCAACATCAGACCAAGTGGCATATGATGATGACAGCTCAATTGTTTTGGGGGGCAGACTGAGGAAAGTAAAGGCGCATTCAAATCCAATAGCACCCGAAGCTTTACAATCTAAGAATATTTCCTTTACCTTAAACAATAATAAAAAATTATCCTTTGTCATTACAGCAAATTAAAAAAGAAAATCGGAACAAAAGAGAGACAAAGATAGTAATCGGTTGGGATGGTAAGATATGGACGGCGTATCCAATCAAGTAGAATTTGTTTATAAGTTCACATCTGAAGAAGAAGATATCCCAAAGAAAATGAAAAAAGACCCTTCGGCAGTGATGAGAGTAGAGGGAGAGTTTAAATTAAAATAAATGGAATGGTATATTTTGAAGAAAATATTGCTTTATTAGAGTTTTATGCTACTTTGAATGAGTGGATGAAAAAGATCAAGAAAAAACAAAGTATCAGAGTATAGATATTATGGAGTATGAGGAGGACGAGCCCATTGATACCATTTGACAATAAGGCACGACTCACGACCATTTGGGAAATCAAAACGCTTTATTTTGCGATAACTAAAGATACTGTCAGGAAAGTTACCTTAGCTGTGTCGTTTAATCTAAGTGGTACAAAATATTTTCATAAGAGTAAGATACTTTCGCTGTAATAAGTTTAAATAACATATGGATGAGAGTACTTTAAACAAAGGGATAAGAAAAGAAAGTCGGAAAACCCGACTTTCTTAATAGACTTAAATCTCTACGGCTCTAAAGAATCCATCAACGCTATTACCTGTTCCACTGTCATATTTTAGACTGTAATTCCCTGTTTGATCAATATTAAATTCTTGAATAAAAGTTTTCCCTGCATCTAGTGTTTTAGTGGAATGAAGTATATTTCCGTTAGGATAATAAAGTGTGAATTTGAAAGGTTTGCTTCCATTATTTGCTACAAAAACTCTTATTTTCCCTGAGCTTCCTTGATAATCGAAAGAAATTTTTCCAGTACCATCAGAAAAAGATTGACAAACTAAATATGGAGCATTACATGCCCATGCCATAGTTTTAAAGTTTTTTTCATGATTTGGCAAAGACTTTGCGGAAACATCGGTTGTCCCAGCAAAAGGAATGAGACCTAAAGCGATAGTACCAACAACAATTTTCTTTTTCATTAATGATCCCCCTAAAAAGTTAATATCTTACATTATATAAATTACTGCATTTCTCAAGAATTCCCTCTTTTTTATACTGTGAAGGAATAGAAAAATTATGGAAATCGCAGATTTGTCAAAATTAAAATGAAAATAAACTGTACACTGCAGCCAACTGGTCAAAACACGAAGACAATTTTACACAAATGTTTTACAACCAAAATGTGAAGCAGTTCTAGCTTCCTCTCTTAACGTGGAAGTCCGTATGGTGACAGTGCGTTGATTTTGCAAAGTAGGAATACTTCCTCATCGCTTGCTCCGTTGGCATCGGTTTAGGGATAACAGTCGTCCCGCCAATGTTTGAGAATCTGCCGGAATCCATTAAATTATTGACGAGTAACGGAATTGTGGCTGGGTGTTTTACCGCCATCTTCCTTCTTATCATTTATCACATGCTTCCATTTAAAAAAGAAGCAAAGCATGAGTGGAAGAACCTAAACAGTCTGTCATGTAAATACCTCTTGATAAGAGGTTTGTTTTTTCATAAAAAAGCAGGTTCGCTTGGCTTGGAACGAACCTGTAAAGGAGGAAAACTACATCATGTTTTCATCTATATTATCCAATATTTATCAATTGTCGTCAAGACAAAAAGTTAGATGAAGGAAAATATTTTGGCTGAATTGTGACGAACTGGCATGTATATCCTTTTTTTAATAGGGGATATTAACCAAAAACAGAGGTGAATCCGATTGGCCTATATTCTTTCAGTTGGAACCAGTCTTCCAAATCATCATGTCAATCAGCAAACAGCTGCTGAATTTGCAAAGTCACAATTTAAACGATCGTTTAAAGATATTGACCGGCTGCTAAGGGCTTTTAATAATGGAGAAATTCAGAGCAGACAGTTTGTACAGCCAATTGAATGGTATCAAGAACACCACTCCTTTGAAGAGAAAAATAACATCTATTTAGATAAGGCATTGGCCCATGCAAAAGAAGCCGTCTTTCACTGTTTACATGATACGAATTTCCTGAGAAAGTCTATTCCGTACGAAGAGATCGATGCCTTGTTTTTCATCTCGAGCACCGGATTATCGACACCAAGTCTTGATGCAAAGCTGATGAACGTTCTCCCTTTTTCGCCTTATACAAAACGAGTACCGATTTGGGGGTTAGGATGCGGCGGCGGAGCGGCAGGATTGTCCCGGGCTTATGAATACATAAGGGCGTACCCAGAAGCGAAGGTTCTAGTCGTGGCATGTGAGCTTTGCAGTTTAACCTTTCAGCCGCAAGATCAATCAAAAAGCAATTTAATCGGTACCTCTTTATTCGGAGACGGGACTGCGGCAGTACTGTTAGCTGGAGAAGAGGCTACATTTGATTATACCCGGTTAAAAACAGTGCCTAAAGTGCTCGGTACACAGTCAGTTACCATGAAAGATTCTGAGGATGTGATGGGCTGGGAATTTACAAGTGATGGTTTTCAGGTCATTTTCTCACGTGACATTCCATCCATTATTTCAGGCTGGTTAAAAGAGCAGGTGGATCAATTTTTAAATCAGCAGGGGTTTTCAACAGATGATCTATCCGTTTTTCTTGCCCACCCTGGCGGAAAAAAAGTGATTGATGCTTATCTTGAAAGCCTATCTCTACAGGAGCATCAGCTTTTTTCTTCAAAAGAAGTACTGAAACACCACGGGAATATGTCCTCTGCCACAGTTTTGTATGTTATTAAGCATTTTCTTGAACATCTGTCAGCTGATGCGGGAGAGGTGGGGCTTTGCGGAGCGCTTGGTCCAGGCTTTTCCTCAGAGTTATTGCTGATGAAATGGGAGGAGGTCTCGTCATGATCTTTTGGCTGATTATTGGCTTTTTCATTTGTCAGCGTCTGATTGAAATGCTTGTTGCCAAAAGAAATGAGAAGAAAGTGAAAGCAATAGGCGCAATTGAATTTGGTGCTAGCCATTACCCTTATATGGTCGCCATGCATGCTGCTTTTTTTCTCTCACTCATTGGAGAGACATGGCTGTTTCAGCGTGAGCAATCCCGCTTTTTCCTTTTGCTGCTCGTTTTACTGCTGGTTACACAGGTGGTTCGATATTGGGCATTATGCTCCCTTGGCACGTACTGGAACACAAAAATCTTAGTGGTTCCACATGCGATGATTATAAAAAAGGGGCCTTATCGCTGGTTAAAGCATCCCAACTATGTGGTGGTCGCGATTGAGCTTTTCTTTATTCCGTTATTGTTTCAAGCGTATCTTACCGCCATTTTGTTTACGTGTTTAAATGGTTGGATGATGGTGGTCAGAATACAGACGGAAGAAAAAGCGCTGAATGAGTATTTACTAAATTAATATTGAAAATCATTATCAATTGTGATACACTTTTATTAATTGACAAACTTTCTCAATAATGAAGGGTGGACGGTGACCACATGACAATGATCTTCTTACTCGGTACAGTCTGTGTATATAGCCTATTAATTGTCTTTGTATTAAAAGGTGTTTCAAAAAAATCTGCTTCCTGATTGCAGTCAATTGCGACTGATCGGGCAGCAGATTTTTTTATTTCCTCAGATCAGAAGAAAAATCTCTTTATTTTGTGTAAAATGGTATCACATACATAACTGACTTTTCTAAAAACAAAGGGGTTTATCGTCATGAAAGACTTGTCTATTCGAGATTCGCTCGTTCAAACTACTGGTTCTTTATATCAAAGCCTGCTCAAAAGGAATGATCATGAGCGCGCAGCCAAACTAGCATCGATTATGAAAAAGGAAGCAGAAGACGAAGTGTATATCGCATTTACCGGCCACTATTCTGCTGGTAAGTCATCACTTGTGAATCATCTGCTTCATGATCAAATTCTGCCAACGAGCCCAATTCCAACAAGTGCAAACTTGGTCGTTGTGAGAAAAGGAGTAAGCGAAGTACAGCTTCACACTTCTGATGGCCGTTTTGCAAAAATGAGTGGTTCTTATGATAAAGAAGCGGTGCAGCGTTTTTGTAAGGATGGAGAACAGATTGAAATGGTCGAATTGAGCGGTGATTATAAAGGACTTGAAGAAAAGGTGGCACTGATCGATACGCCAGGAATTGATTCAACGGATCATGCGCACTTTTTGTCTGCTGCGTCTATTCTTCATCAAGCAGATGCTCTTTTTTATGTCGTTCACTATAACCATGTTCATTCTGAAGAAAACATTCGTTTCATTCGCTCCATCAAAGATCGAGTACCAAATCTTTATTTCATTGTCAATCAAGTCGATCGACATAATGAACATGAGACACTTTTTGAAGAGTACAAAAAACAAGTGGTTGAGATGCTCCTGAAAGAAGGGATTGAGGAAGATCATCTGTATTTTACATCTGTAACCGATGAGGCGCACCCAAGAAATGAAATGATTCGCTTAGTTGAGAAACTACAAGAATTACAAACCTTGCCTAAAGCATCACTTCGAGCTTACACAGAGCAAAAAATTGAGCATGTATTAAAAGAACATATTGAGTCGTTAAAAGAAGAGCTCGAACAAGAGGCTATTGATACACAGCTTCAAGAAAAAAGAAACGAAATCAAAGAACTTGAAGCGAAAAGCCGTTATATAGAAAATGGCGCAAAACAGCTAGAAGACGAAGTATCTTCTGAAGTAGAGAACATTTTAAAAAATGCGAACTTGACTCCATTTAAGATGAGAGAGCTCGCAAGTGACTATATTGAATCGAAAGCACCTGGTTTTAAAGTCGGACTTTTCTTTGCTAAAAATAAAACCGAGCAGGAAAAAGAAAAACGGGCGAACGCTTTCTTAGCAGATGTAAAAGCGAGAATGAAAGCAGAAGTTGACTGGCATATTGCTGAGCTATTCAAAAAAGAAGTTCAACACCATCAGCTTGGTGAAGAGGTATTAAATCAAGCGATGGCATTTGAAACACTTGTTCAAGAGTCTCTGCTTGAAAAGGTTATTCATCCTGGTGCAACTTTCTCTAATGAATACGTCCTTCAATATGCGAAAGATGCTGGTGAAGCCCTGAAAAGACAGGCAAAACAGAAAGCGATGCAACTAATTGAATTATTGACAAAGGCCCTTAAAGACCAGCTGGTCAATGAAAAGGAAAAACAACAAGCAAAATGGGCACAGGCTAAACAAGAGCTCCTAGCGTTAGAGCAGTGCAACGAAAAAAATGAACAAATCAGACAAGACATCAAGCACCTATGGGATATATGGCAAAACGGGACTGATGAGCTGATTTTAGATGACTGGTTTTATGCGAAAAAGCAATGGATGCAGCATGAGCAGCTGATGCAACATAGCACGCTATGTGATGCTGAAGAGAGCAGACAAGAGAATCAACAAACAGATCGTGATCAAATACGTCAGTCGCATTATTTAACGACGGCACAATCGATTGAGCGATTTCAACAACTTTCTCAAATGTTATTACCATTAGACGCCCTCCAATCCCAAAGGGAATCCTTTAAAAAACGAACAGAGCGATTGCAGGCAAAAGAGTTTACACTGGCATTATTCGGTGCTTTTAGTTCAGGAAAATCTTCCTTTGCCAATGCCCTTGTTGGGCGAAAGATTTTACCATCATCACCTACACCAACCACTGCAACGATCAACAAGTTAACACGACCGACGGAAGATCACCCGCATAAAAGTGTGAAAGTGTTGTTCAAAACCGATCAGGATATCCTAGAGGAGCTCAATCAGATACTTGGATTTTCTCTTGCGGAAGAAAAGGGCGATACGTTTAGGGTAAAACTGGAAAGAGTGCTGAAAAAGAGACAGCTTGAACAGGATCACCGCACCATTGTTGAACATTTTCTGCAAGCGCATGCTCGGTTTCACGATTACATTGACAAGCAAACCCCATTACATGTCACGCTCCAAGAACTAAAGCCTTATGTGGCAGAAGAAACTGTTTCTTGTGTGGTCAAGGAAGTGACGGTGTATTTAAGTAACCCATTGACAGATAAAGGGCTGACGATTGTTGATACACCGGGCGCCAGCAGTATGAATAAACGTCACACAGAGATTGCCTTCCAATATATGAAGGATGCAGATGCACTTCTTTATTTAACATATTATCAGCATTCTTTCTCAAAGGCCGATCGATCATTTTTACGTAAGCTTGGACTTGTGAAAGATTCATTTAGCATGGATAAAATGTTCTTTATTATTAATGCAGCCGATTTAGCAAGCGATCAAGCAGAGCTTGAAACCGTGTTTGACTATGTAAGAAATGAACTTACAAAAGAAGGAATCCGCAACCCAAATGTGCATCATGTGTCTAGTAAGGAAGAGATCGAAGGGAAAGGGCCAACTCCTTTTAATCAATATGAACAGCTAAGAAAACAACTGGACTATTTTATTGATGAAGAATTAACGAAAGAGGCCATTGAGCTTTTGAATTATGAAGCCAATACACTTTGTGGAACGGTCGAAAAGCTGTATGCAAACTTGCACCAATCAGAAGATGAGAAACAACTAGAAAAAGAAAATATAGAAAGGTCATATCAAGCCATTCTTGAAAAAATGAGGGATATCAAACGATCTAAGCTAGTAACAGAAAGTGTGAAAAAGGACTTGCAAGAACAGCTTTACCACATTGTTCAGCGACTATCACTATTTGCAAATGATCTGTTAAAGCCAGCCTTTTATCCTGGAATATCTCAAGGAAACTTCGGAAATGAATTGAAAAAGGCGCTTGAGCAGGCTTTAAAGGTTTATGAATTTGAATTTGTACAGGAGCTTAAAGCGCTCGATATCCGAATGGAATCGTTTATCAATCAGTATTTTCATGAGGAATGGGAGAAAGGCATGCAGGCGGCATGTGCTGAAGACTCTTACTTTTCACTTAGACTGTCACCACCTGATGAGAAAAACGCTGAGCTGAAACAAATTGAGGTCGAAGCAGAGTTTGCCGCATTTGAGCCGCTATTAAAGAAACAAAAAACAGCAAAGGCCTTTTTTGAACAAAATGGGAAGGCTTCGTTTATTGAGGCGGTTCGAGATATTCTTCTTCATTTGACGACAAGGTGGGCAGATAAAGAAAAAGGAGAATTACTGATCAGGTACGAAAAGATGGTCGAGACCTTTACTGAAAGGTATGAAACAGACGCACTCCGACAACTGAATGAGCAAAAACAAACATTTGTCACGAGCTTGACGACAGATGCCAAAGAGCAGGCCCGCATTGAACAAGTATATGAACAAACAAATGAATGGAAGAACCAGTTGAAAACCATTTGATTCATGATAGACTAGATAAAAAAGAAAGCAGTTGATACACAATGACAAGCGTACACGAAGAAATTTCCGCACATTCACAAAAGCAGCATGCTCATATCCAATCCTTTCTGACTCTTGAACAGAAAAGGGAACAATTGATTGAGACTGCTGTAGCAAAGTGTAAACAAAAAAAACCGTTTACAACAGACGAAATCAATGCCATTACTTCGAAAATGAATGAGCTTGCACGAGGCGGAATTGTTCCATTGCGAAAGCATGTCACAATCCAGATGGTAAAGGAGTATGTCGAGCGTAAACAGAAGTAAAGAGTAACTTTCTCTTTTTTGGGTCATCTTAACTAAGGAACCGAGAAAGGGGAATGATGTTGGAAAAAAAACAAAACGCAAAGAACCAGAAAGAGCACATGCCTAAACAAAAAGACATGCCATCCTACGCAGAAGCTGAAACGAAAAAAATGCAGTACGGTCAAAAGTAAACGGGCTGCCACTTCAAAGGGAGTTTATCAGAATGAAAAAACACGTACTACTTGTAGATGGAATGGCACTTCTCTTTCGATCGTTTTATGCGACGGCTGTCCATCGCAATTTTATGATAAATGATCGTGGTGTACCAACAAATGGAGTCAATGGATATATGAAGCATTTATTAACGGCTGTACAGACATTTGAGCCAACTCATATTGTTTGCTGCTGGGATATGGGGAGTCAAACTTACCGAAATGAATTGTTTCAAGCTTATAAAGCCAATCGAGGAGATCCGCCATTCGAGCTCATCCCTCAGTTCGATTTAGCAAAAGAGGCGACAGAAGAACTAGGAATTGTGAACGTTGGTTTAAAAGGCTTTGAAGCAGATGATTGTATAGGTACGCTTGCTGCACTCTATCAAAAAGAGGCACGTGTGACCGTCTTGACTGGAGATAAAGATTTGCTTCAGATTTTAAATGAGCATGTGACAGTGGCTTTGATGCAAAAAGGAATCGGGAATTATAAGCAATATACAAAAGCCTTATTTGAGGAGGAAATGGGAATCTCTCCAAAGGCGCTGATTGATATGAAAGCATTGATGGGCGATTCAGGTGATAATTATCCTGGTGTAAAAGGAATCGGAGAAAAAACAGCACTGAAATTTATCCAAACGTATCAAACAATTGATCGCTTGTTAGAGAATGTCCATGAACTAACTGCTACCCAGCAAAAGAAAATGCAAGCAGGCTTAGAGGATTTGAAGATTTCCCGTATACTGGCTGAAATCAAATGTGATGTACCACTTAGCTGTCCAATTGATGAAACAAAAATGAACATCAATCCAGAGCGGGCAGCTTCCATGCTGCGTTTACATCAAATCAAAGGGATTGAACCAATGGTCAAACGCATAAGTGAAATAGAGATCAGCTAAGGCTGATCTCTATGGTCTATCCCTTTGTATTGCTTTTTTTTGCCTTATTTTCTAGCCGAGATAGAGGCTGTTTATCTTTTGTTTGTGCATCACCTTGAGGGGTTGTCCCGTTTGTGACACGACCTTTGTTCTCTTTATCCAATCAGTATCACCTCATACATTAGCATAACCAAAAGAAAAGCGATTCATCCTTTAGAAAGGTGAATCGCTTTTCTAGCGAGCTGATCAGCTATCTGATTTTCCTTGCTTGGAATCCACTTAATAAAAAATAAATCAAACTGGGTTTGAAGCTGTATCATTTCTTCAACAAAGTGCTGAAAAGCTGGATTTTTCGCAAATCCTGCATTGGCCGCACGATCAACTACTTGCGAATCTGTTCGAAAGGAAACGATTCGCAAACCTTTCTCCACGCAAATTTTCATTCCTTCGATTAGGGCGGAAAATTCTGCTTCGTGATTGCTCATTGACCCAAGAGGGATAGAGAAAGATTCAGCCTTTCCATCATGTTTGATAAAAATGCCAATGCCAGAGGGACCTGGATTTCCTGCACTAGCTCCGTCAATGTATATTTCAGCTGGCAAATCATTTTCCCCTTTCATCAAGTGGAATCATTTTTTTCGCCGCATATGCGTATGGTGTGAAAATTGCGGCTACGATAAATTTAATGACGTATGTTGTGATGAAGATCTCTACCCATACATGAAATGGATACGTACCAAGAAAGGCGATGGTCGTAAAGATAAGCGTATCGAGTAGCTGGCTAATCATCGTACTTCCTGCGTTGCGCACCCAAAGCGTACCATCTGAAGGAAGTATCCGGCGGATAAACGAATATACATAAACATCTAACATTTGACTGATGATATAAGCAGCAAGACTACCAAGTGCGACCCTCGGCATAAAGCCAAAAATCGTTTCTAAAGATGCTTGTGAAATATCAGATGGAGCGGGATGGAAAAGCAAAGCCTCCTGCATGACAATCGTTAACGTTAAAAGAGTGGCAAAGCCAATCCAGACAGCCTTCCTGGCTTCTCTTTGTCCATATTTTTCATTTAGTACGTCCGTTGCAAAGAACACACTCCCATATAAAATATTTCCTAGTGTCGCAGTTAAGCCAAACAATTCAACGGTTTTGACCACTTGTAAATTTGCGGCAACCGTTGCAAAACCAATCCAGACGAAAAGGCCCATCTTGCCAAATCCTTTATAAAATAGAAGAACAATGATAAAATTAATGATCGCAAATAAGATCCAAATACCTTCATTATACAAGTGATATGAACTTCCTTTCTGATTGTAATGTAACTTTTTGATTATAGCATAACGAACGTTTACCTTAAAAGAACGGGAAGGCGATGAGATCAATGAAATTAAGAGCACACTATACAATGAAAGTGAAATGGATTGGGTCCATTGCTTTTTTTCAAGAAGATTGGATGGAGCTAAAGGAAGCCTTGCTTTTAGCAAAGCATATAGATAAAAAAGAACCGAACTCTCTTCTATCATTTGAGGATGAAAAGGGTGCGGTATGGTCTATAAAAGAACTTGAAAAGCTAACTGAAGAACTTAGGCTTGAACCTGATCAGCTTCAGGTCTATTTTGATGCAAGTTTTCGTAAAGAAATGGGTGATTCTGGACTTGGAATTGTCGTGTATTATCACCTTGGAGAAGATGCTTATCGATTGAGGAAGAATCAGCTTTTCCAGGGCACCACCAATAATGAAGCGGAGTATGCGGCTTTATTTGAAGCAGTAAAGGCTTTAAAAGAACTGGGTGCCAGTAGAAACTCTGTTACGATTAAAGGGGATTCACTCGTTGTCATAAATCAACTGAAAGGGGAATGGCCTTGCTATGATGATATGCATAACAAATGGCTAGACCGAATTGAGGCTGCTATAAAAGAGCTGAAGCTCACCCCAACATATGAAGTCATCGATCGTAAAGAAAATGCAGAAGCGGATCAGCTTGCAAGGCAGATTCTTGCAGGCGTCCCAATCGAAAGTAAGTTGAAATTAGAAGCAGACGGAGCTGAATAATGTGGATAAAAAAACAGCAGTAAAAGAATTGACGGGTCTTCAAGACACGTATTGTTCAGATTGTTTTATTAAGAAACACTTTCGAAAAGGATTTGGCAAAAAATATGCCCACTCCTTTTGTATTCAGCAATGCACGGTAGGAGAGAAAATCAAAGAATACGGAAATGCACTGCTCAAAAAGTAAACGGCGCACACCGGTTTTCCCTGATCAAACATACGCTCATCAAAAAAAACGGATAGAATGTGTAAAAAAAGAACATATTCTGAAAAATGAGCCGATATAACTATAGAAAGTTTTGGTTGAGTTACTTTTTGACTAAGTGACGGATATTAGAGGAAAAGGGGAAGACCGGCATGGATAATAAGGATTTTGAAACGGTATTATATCGAACATTTCAAGAGGTGTACAGCGATCTAGAACAACTAGTAAATGTAGCAAAGAAGGGAAGACCTTTTCTCGAAAAAGATATCTCTGAAATTGAACAAAGACTAAAGCAAAATATTTTAGCGATTGAAATTCAGCTAAAAATCAAATAAGAGAGGCAAATGCCTCTCTTTATTTTGTCGTTTCATCATTGATTTAGTTGATTAAAGTTTTGTTACGTTTGCAGCTTGAGGTCCACGATTACCTTCAACGATTTCAAAAGAAACTTCTTGTCCTTCTTCTAAAGACTTGTAACCGTCACCTTCGATAGCTGTGAAGTGAACGAATACATCGTCTCCGCCTTCAACTTCAATGAAGCCGAAACCTTTTTCATTATTGAACCATTTTACTTTACCGTTTTGCATATTGCTTTTTCCTCCTAGTACTGTAGCATACCTTTTAGCATGCTAAAAAAAATTTTCATCACCTAACGCCTTAAATAGTTGTTAAATGATGGTTTTACTATACACCATCAAAAGTAAAGCGTCAAGCAGGCAAGCCAAATTTTGAGCAGAATATTTGATTTTTTTGTTTTTTGGTGAATGGTAATTATATATAAAACGTCCTAATTTCCCGAAACCTAACGTGTATCTTGTCCGTATATAAAAAATACAGAAAGAGGTGAGATCATGCATCGTTACACGATTGAAGAATTTGTTCAGAATACCCAGCAAGAAGAAAAAGGAGAAGGTGTTTTTGAGCTTGAAACACCAAGGCTTTTAGAAATAAATTTGACTGATACTATTTGGACAAAAACAGGTTCCATGGTTTCATATCGGGGCAAAATCAAGTTTGAACGTGAAGGTGTTTTTGAGCATGGCGTTTCAAAGATGTTTAAGAAAATGTTATCAGGAGAAGGCACTTCACTCATGAAGGCAACAGGTGACGGCAAATTATATGTCGCAGACCAAGGCAAAAAGATCTCCATTCTTCGTTTGGCTCAAGGTGAGTCCATTTTCGTCAATGGAAATGATCTGCTCGCATTTGAACCAACGGTCCTCTGGGATATCAAATTGATGAAAAAGGTTTCTGGCATGCTTGCAGGTGGATTGTTTAACATCAAACTTGAAGGAGCAGGCCTCATTGCGATCACGAGTCACTACGAACCGCTCACACTTATTGTTCAGCCAGGTGACTCCGTCTATACAGACCCGAATGCAACGGTCGCGTGGTCAGGAGATTTAAAAACTGAATTTGTGACGGATGTTTCCTTCAAAACCTTTATTGGCAGAGGGAGCGGAGAGTCCATTCAAATGAAATTTAGCGGAAGCGGCTTTGTTGTCGTTCAGCCGTATGAAGAAGTGTATACAACAAATGGAAATCAAGGCTAAATGAAAAAGGTGTCCATCATTGACGGACACCTTTTTATGATAATGCACGAGCATACGTTTTGTTACTCGTGATGAGATATGATTGTTCGACGATATCTTCCAAAATGGTTTGAGAAGATTGTTTTAAGTGCAGTTTTTTGATGTTTTGTTTCATTGCTTCTAATGTTTCTTCATCCTGTAGCAAATTGGTCACAGATTCTAAAATGTCTTCATGTTTGTAGATGACAATGGCAGCACCATTATCTTCAAAAAAAAGAGCATTTTCTTTTTCTTGTCCTGGAACAGGTTTGTAAAGTATGACTGGGACACCGATTGCTGTTGCTTCTGTTAATGTAATACCGCCTGGTTTTGTAATCATACAATCTGTTACTCTGAACAATTCATCAATTTGTTCCACATATCCAAGCACCTTCAATTGATCTGGGTGACCTTGTTCCAGGTCGCTAAGCGATTGTTTTAGCGCTGCGTTTTTTCCACATACAACAACAATTTGCACTTCACTATCAAGAAGTAACGCTTCACATAGCTCCTTGACATTTTTTAGTACCCCGTGAGCACCAGCCATAATGAGAAGGACTTTTTTGTCTGATGATAATCCATACTTTTTATAAATCATCGATTTTGGCACGTCTGCTTCAAATTGTGGTCTAATAGGAATGCCTGTCACCTTGACATCGCTTGGATGTGTGCCGATTTCCACTAATTTTTGTTTCACATAATCGGTTGCAACATAGTATCGATCAATGTTTTCATGTACCCAAATCTTATGAAGACAGAAATCTGTCATGACATTAAATGTCGGAATCACTTTGCCCGTTTTGTTTCGGTATTCTGGTACAACAATCATCGGGAATGTGATAATAATGATGTCAGGGTTGTGTAACTGAATTAATTCGTCAAGACGCTTATTTCCCATCTTTAAGTAAATGTTAAATTTGCGTTTATTGTAAATTTTATCTACACCGTAATAAAACAAGCGATAAAATTGTTTCCCAATGGAAAAGCTCTTCAAGTATAAATATTGCGTCACTTCTGACACAATGGGATTCGATTCTTGATACAAATTAGAAACCATTACATGTTCAAATCCTTGGGATTTGCATTCATCATATAGTGTTTTTGCTACCTGCATATGTCCATTTCCATAATTTGCGGTCAAGATTAATATTTTTTTATTGGTATTCAAGAATATTCACCTCAAATGTAATCAACAACAACAAAACTTCGTAAGAAAACTATGAATCTCATAGGTCTACATATAAATAAAGATAACATATAAGCAGCTAGAGCAGGTCTTTCTTTACGAAAGAATTAAACTAATTTTAAAAAACAAACAGGCTAAATTGATAATGGAAGACAGCACCATTTGTATTTTAACACAGTTTGAATATTTATCATCAGACCAGAGTCTAATTTATTCCCATACATAGGGTGTTTCTTGATAAACATAATAATTAAGCCAATTCATAAAAAGTAAGGTTGCATGGGCTTTCCAGCGATTCACAGGGACTAATGTGTCACCATCTTCTATAAAATAGTTGACGGGTTTTTTGACTTTATCATGTTTCAACAAATCTCTTTCATATTCCTGCTTCAATGTGTCTGTATCGTATTCAGGATGTCCAGTTAAAAAGACTTGTTTATCATCATCTGAAACAATTAAGCAAACACCAGCTTCTTCAGACGTGCTTAATACCTTTAGATTTGGTGTGTTTTTTAATTGTTCTGTATTAATATCTGTATGCCTAGAATGTGGGACATAGTATACTTCATCGAAACCTCTAACTAATCTTTCTTTTTTCTCTTTAACAAGATGTTCAAACACGCCGAATTTTTTCTCATGAAGCTTGATTTTTTCAATACCGTAGTGGTGATATAGGCCTGCCTGTGCACCCCAGCATATATGAAGGGTAGACGTCACATTGGCTTTACTCCAGTCCAAAATGTCTTGCAGCTCTTTCCAATAGGAAACTTCTTCAAAAGATAAAAGCTCAATTGGTGCGCCGGTGATGATCATTCCATCAAATTTTTTATTCCGAATCGATTCAAAGGTTGTATAAAATTCATCTAGATGCTCTCTTGATGTATTCTTCGGTGTATGAGAACTTGGAATCAAAAACGTAAAGTACACTTGTAAAGGAGAATTACCGAGCATTCTCAGAAGCTGTGTTTCAGTTTGTATTTTTTTTGGCATTAAATTTAAGATCACGATATTCAAAGGACGGATATCTTGCTTGAATGCCCTTGTCTCATCCATGACGAAAATATTTTCGCTCTCTAGTATCTGTTTTGCTGGCAGATGAACTGGTATGTTAATAGGCAACTCGCCACCCCCTGAACCAAAGCTAATTTCACTTCATTATAGGAACTTTCTGGCGATATTTCAATGTTTCAATTATGTTACAATGAAAAATAGAGCAAAAACTCACTTGTTTCTGTAAAAAAGGAGGCCATATATTGATGATAACAAAGCATTTATCAGATATTGAATTGCCCAAAAGGCAAAGCTAAGACCTATTCAAGACATTGCAGCAAAGCTGCAAATACATGACGAAGAATTAGAATGCTATGGTTTCACAAAAGCGAAAATCTCTTTGACCATTTTTGATCGTTTAAAGGAACAAAAAGAAGGAAAAGTGATTCTTGTGACCTCAATTAACCCAACGCCAGCAGGTGAAGGAAAATCCACCGTGACAGTCGGGCTAGGTCAAGCCTTAGAAAAAATCGGGAAGAAAGCCATTATTGCCATGAGAGAGCCATCACTAGGCCCCACAATGGGGATTAAAGGTGGGGCAGCGGGAGGAGGATATTCTCAAGTACTACCAATGGAAGAAATTAATCTCCATTTCACAGGAGACTTTCATGCCATTACATCCGCTCATAACACCTTATCTGCTTTCATTGATAACCATATCCATCACGGGAATGAACTTGGCATCGACGCACGCCGGATTGTGTGGAAACGAGTGATTGATTTAAATGACCGCGCTTTAAGGCAGGTTGTCGTAGGACTTGGCGGTCAATTAAATGGATACCCTAGAGAAGATGGGTTTGATATCACGGTTGCTTCGGAAATGATGGCCATTCTCTGCTTGGCAGAAGACTTAAACGATTTAAAAAAACGTCTTGCTTCTATTGTTGTTGCCTATAATCAAGAAGGGGAGCCGATAACAGTTGGATCGCTTGGTTATGAAGGTGTGTTAACGTTACTTTTAAAAGACGCACTTAAACCGAACCTTGTTCAAACCATTGAAGGAACTCCAGCTCTTGTACACGGCGGCCCTTTTGCCAATATTGCACATGGATGCAATAGTTTAATTGCAACAAAAATGGCGGCAAAACTAGCAGATTATGTGGTGACAGAAGCTGGATTTGGGGCGGATCTCGGTGCGGAAAAATTTCTCCATATTAAAACAAGAGCAGGAGATTTCAAACCAGGTGCAGTTGTGATTGTGGCAACTGTCAGAGCATTAAAGATGCATGGCGGAATGCAAAAAACGGAGCTCCAAGAAGAGAATGTACATGCAGTATTACAAGGTATACATAATTTAGAAAAGCATATTGAAACAGTACAAGCCTTCGGTCTTCCATACATCGTCGCAGTGAATCGTTTTATCACAGATACAAAAGAAGAGATTCAAGCGATAGAAGATTGGTGCGAAACGCATGGGCATCCAGTCAAAGCGGTGAATGTGTGGGAAGAAGGAGGTGCTGGCGGGACAGCAATTGCAGAGGAACTAGCGACACTCATTGAAAAGAACAAGAACAGCTTTTCCTATTTGTATGAGGAGAAAGATTCCATTGAAGAAAAGCTATCGAAAATAGCGCAAGTGGTCTACGGGGCAGACGGCGTAACCTTGACATCAAAAGCAAGAAACCAGCTGGCAGCAATAGAGCAAAACGGCTGGGCGGATTTGCCTGTTTGTATGGCAAAAACGCAATACTCTCTTTCGGATAATCCTGCTTTGATTGGTAGACCAAAAGGGTTTACCATTACGATACGAGAGTTAAAACCATCTGTAGGAGCAGGGTTTATCGTCGCTTTCACCGGCAGCATTCTCACCATGCCTGGACTGCCTAGAAAACCTGCCGCACTGGAGATGGACTTATTGGAAGACGGTAGCGTGACAGGACTCTTTTAGGAAGCATAAAAAGCTAAAAGAAGCATGTTACGATAGGTAAAAGTGAATCCTAGGAGGCGATGAGATGTCAATTTATGATATTCAGGTCAAGACCATTAACGGTCAGGAAAAATCAATGGCAGATTACAAAGGGAAAGTGCTGATGATTGTGAATACAGCTAGCAAATGTGGACTTACCCCTCAATTTAAACAATTACAAGAGTTGTATGATCAATATCATGAGAAGGGCCTTGAAATTTTAGGATTTCCGTGTAACCAATTTATGAATCAAGAGCCGGAAGGAGAAGAAGCCATTCAAGAATTCTGTTTATTGAATTATGGTGTGACCTTCCCGATGTTTGCGAAAGTAGATGTCAATGGCGATCATGCGCACCCGCTTTTCAAGCACTTAACAAATCATGCAAAAGGTGTGCTTGGCACGAAAACAGTGAAATGGAATTTCACAAAATTTATCGTCGACCAAAACGGAGAAGTCACTGAACGATTCTCGCCTAAAACACCGCCAAAAGAATTAGAAAGCTCGATCATCGCTTTATTGGACAAATAAGATGATGCATTCTTTGAAGCAACTTAAACAATTGGAGACAGCTGCCTCCTTAAACAAGCTAAAGTGTGAACTGACTGGACACGTTGCCGCTCATATCGATCGTGTGCGCCTGCTTGCGGTCAATATCGCAACGCAGGAAGGCAGCTTGCTAACGAGCGTCATGAATTCATGTGAAATTATTTATCAAGATGTGGAAAGAAGAATTCGGCCTTATAGATGAGTAGGGTCTTTATGTGTGTAAGGAGGATGTATAGATGAAAATAACTGCAATAGAACCGACGCCAAGTCCGAATACAATGAAAGTCATTTTGACTGAAGCGCTAGCCGGTGGGAAAAGCAACAACTATAAGAAAGATCAAAAAGACGAAGCGCCTGAGATGATCAAGCGCATCTTAAACATTGAAGGTATAAAAGGGGTCTATCACGTTGCGGATTTTTTAGCTGTCGAGCGAAATGCAAAGTTCGACTGGCAGGGCATTTTACAGCAGGTCCGAGAAGCCTTTGGTCAAGACACACAAGCACTTCAGGAAGGAGCGCAGTCAGGGGATGACACATTTGGAGAAGTGAAAGTGTTTGTTCAAATGTTTAATGGCATTCCGATGCAGGTTAAGCTGACGGACGGTGAAAGGGAAGAGCGGTTTGGAATGCCTGAATGCTTCCAAGCAGCCATCTTAAAGTTAAGAAGTAGTTCTGACAATGTTGTATTTGAACGTGTGTGGAAAGAACACGGCGTTCGTTTTGGAGAATTTGCTCATATCGGCCAAGAGGTCACAGAAGAGCTCCAAGCAGCTTATGATGACGATCGTTTAACCCGATTAACAGAGGCGGTCAAGGAAGGACAAGAGGCTGTAGATAAACAGGTGAATCGTCAAGCATATGACGTCACAGAAGAGATGCTGCGCGAGGAAGATTGGAAAAAACGTTTTGCCCATTTAGAGCAAATGCAGCCTGAAACAAAGGATATACCCGTTTTAATAAAAGCGATGGAAGATCCAAAGACATCTATTCGTAGACAAGCAGTTGTCAACGCTGGAATGATTGAAGACCCTGCGATCCTGCCTATCTTATATAAAGGACTTGAAGACAAAACAGTCACGGTCCGCAGAACAGCCGGAGACTGTATTTCCGATCTTGGCGACCCTAGTGCTATAGGAGCAATGATCGCAGCATTAAAGGACTCAAGTAAGCTCGTCCGCTGGCGTGCGGCCATGTTCCTTTATGAAGAAGGGGACGAAACGGCACTTGAAGCATTGAAAGAAGCGGAGCAGGATCCTGAATTTGAAGTCAGTCTTCAAGTTAAAATGGCGATTGAGCGAATTGAGCTTGGGGAAGAAGCTAAAGGTTCTGTGTGGAAACAAATGACAGAAAGCAGAAAAAATGCGTCAGAATAATGAGGATAATGAACAAGCTGCCAGTAAAATGCAGCTTGTTTTCTAAAATCATGCTTTTTATAGATAGAAAAATTTTTTTAGAAAAATTATTTTGAATATTGTTGAAATATGCGAAAAAACTCTATATAGTAATACCAATATAGAATATTGGAGGTCAGATTTTATGACACGATCCTTGCTGAGCGCTTGCTTCAGTAGTTATATTGGTCATCAGTTATTCATAGGTGGCTAAATAAACAGAAAATTCTTAAAATAAAATCAATTTTAAATCATGCATTGAACGAGACTTGTAGTATAGGAGGCTTTTAATAAGATGGCAGAACTACGAAGTAATATGATTAAACAAGGCATTGACAGAGCACCTCACCGAAGCTTACTTAGAGCAGCGGGGGTAAAAGATGAGGATTTCGGCAAGCCGTTTATTGCCGTATGTAATTCCTATATTGATATTGTCCCTGGACATGTCCATCTTCAGGAATTCGGAAAAATTGTGAAACAAGCCATTCGGGAAGCTGGCGGGGTCCCTTTTGAATTCAATACGATTGGAGTCGATGACGGAATCGCAATGGGACATATCGGGATGAGATATTCTTTACCAAGCCGCGAAATCATTGCTGACTCAGTAGAGACCGTTGTGTCTGCTCACTGGTTTGATGGAATGGTTTGTATTCCTAACTGTGATAAAATCACACCAGGCATGATGATGGCAGCGATGCGCGTCAATATTCCGACTGTCTTTGTCAGCGGTGGCCCAATGGAAGCAGGTAGAACAAGTGATGGTAGAAAAATTTCTCTTTCTTCCGTATTTGAAGGCGTTGGCGCTTACCAGTCAGGTAAAATTAATGAAGAAGAATTAAATGAATTAGAGCAGTTTGGTTGTCCAACCTGTGGATCTTGTTCAGGAATGTTCACCGCAAACTCAATGAACTGTTTAGCAGAGGCACTTGGTATCGCTCTTCCTGGAAATGGAACGATTTTGGCGACATCACCAGAGCGAAGAGAATTTGCGAAAAAGTCAGCAAAACAATTGATGGAGCTCATTAAAAAGGATATTAAACCACGTGATATTGTCACAGAAAAAGCAATTGATAACGCATTTGCATTAGATATGGCACTTGGTGGTTCAACCAATACAGTTCTTCATACACTGGCGATTGCAAATGAAGCAGGTGTTGAATATTCACTTGAACGTATCAATGAAGTAGCAGAGCGTGTGCCTCATTTATCAAAACTTGCTCCAGCTTCAGATGTATATATTGAAGATTTACATGAAGCTGGCGGTGTCACAGCTGCGCTAAATGAACTGTCTAAGAAAGAAGGAGCACTTCATTTAGATACAATGACCGTCACAGCGAAAACGCTTGGTGAGAACATTGCAGGACATGAGGTCAAAGACTATAACGTCATCTACCCCATCGACAAGCCATTTACTGAAAAGGGCGGCTTAGCCGTTTTATTTGGAAACCTTGCGCCAGATGGAGCCATCATTAAGACGGGCGGGGTACAAGATGGGATCACACGCCACGAGGGACCTGCGATCGTATTTGAATCACAAGAAGAAGCTCTTGAAGGCATCATTAATAGAAAGGTAGAAGCAGGCCATGTTGTCATTATTCGCTATGAAGGGCCTAAAGGCGGACCTGGTATGCCAGAAATGCTTGCACCTACTTCACAAATTGTCGGAATGGGTCTTGGACCAAAGGTTGCTTTAATTACTGACGGACGTTTTTCCGGGGCTTCTCGCGGCTTGTCCATTGGACACGTCTCTCCAGAGGCAGCTGAGGGCGGCCCGCTTGCCTTTGTTGAAAATGGCGACCATGTCGTGGTCGATATTGAACAGCGCATTTTAAGCGTAGATATTCCAGAAGAAGAATGGGAAAAAAGAAAAGCGAACTGGAAAGGCTTTGAGCCAAAAGTGAAAACTGGCTATCTGGCTAGATATTCAAAACTTGTGACATCAGCCAATACAGGCGGAATCATGAAAATTTAATCTGAAATCGAACATTTGAAAATTGGCTCTCTCTATAGTATCCTTTATTCACAACATAAGGATTTTAGAGGGGGCTTTTTTATGTCAATGGCATATGAAGAATATATGCGCCAGCTCGTTGTGCCTATGCGTCAAGAGCTGACAAGTGCAGGATTCCAAGAACTAACAACGGAAGAAGAAGTAGAACAAACGATGCAAGAAGCAGAAGGAACAACATTTGTTGTGGTTAATTCTGTATGCGGATGTGCTGCAGGCTTAGCACGCCCAGCTGCCACTCAAGCTGTGATGAAGGCAGAAAAAGCTCCAGATCGAATCGTCACAGTATTTGCTGGTCAGGATCGGGAAGCAACAGCAAAAATGAGAGAATACTTCACAGGTGAAGAGCCATCATCTCCTTCTATGGCACTTTTAAAAGGAAATGAACTTGTTCACTTTATCCCCCGTGACGAAATTGAAGGTCATGAAATGGAAGATATCATGAAAAATGTATTATCTGCATTTGAAAAACATTGCTAATACAAATGTTAAAATGCCCTGTGATCTGCTCAGGACATTTTTTCTTGATCATGATGGAGGAACGACATGCTCATTACAACAAGCTTTAGAACAAATGAACAAACGATTGAAACAGCAAAGTCACTGGCAGAGGCTTTGCAAGGTGAGTATGTAGAGCGGCGTAAACAATCCGTGAAGCAGCTTGCGATTAAATGCGGGGACGTACTTGTTGTTGGAAAAGAAAGGTTTGAATGGTATCAGCCAAATGGCGAAAAGTTCTTCTTCCATCCAAGCTCAGCGATGTTTAGAGTGAAGCGAATCCTGCGTGGCGAAAAGGATCCATTAATTGAAGCAGCCCAGCTTAAGCTGGGCGATTCCTTTTTAGATTGTACGCTTGGCTTAGGGTCTGATGCGATTACCGCAAGCTGTGCAGCAGGTCCTAATGGGAAAGTGGTCGGTATCGAAAAGAATCCGATGACGGCATTACTTGTTCGAGAAGGACTAAACACATGGGAAACGGGTGTAGCTGAGGCAGATGAAGCGATGAAACGGATATCAGTCATAAGTGGAGACAGTATCCAGCAGTTAAAAAAACTCCCTGATCGTTCATTTGATATCGTCTATTTCGATCCAATGTTCAAGGAAACGATACAAGAATCGACAAGTATAAGGCCGCTTCGTCATGTGGCAGAGCACCATTTTCACCACGAAATGGCCTTGCAAGAAGCGATGAGAGTGGCGAGAAAAAGAGTTGTGTTAAAAGATCATTGGAAAAGCACCCGATTTACAGCGGACTCCTACCAATTTCAAGTTATCAAACGAAAAACAGCTCAATTCCATTATGGATATCTCACAATAAAAGAAGACAAAGGACGAAAATAAACAGTATTTCAGTTTTTTGTCACCAATTGAAATAAGCCCTTATTCAGGGCTTTTAATCTGTGATCTCCATATAGACAAAATAAAATAATGTCAGCAAGGAAGCTGTGACGAAAAAACCTTCAAGCATACCCATTCCTCCCAAATTTTAGTCGTCGTTACTGTTATTGTAAACGTTTTATCATGAAAAAGAAAGTCTCAAATCAGTGACCAAATTGAATGACTGAAAATTCATTATATGCTAGAATAGCAGTATGATAACTTATGGAAGGAATTAGATATCATGAAGATGTGGATGAGAAAAACGCTTGTTGCACTCTTTACGATCGCAACTTTTGGTTTAATCTCTCCTCCATCGGCTTTGATGACAGACAAGCCATCTGAACTTTCTTCATCTGATAAATCAATTTATACAGCTGTTTATGATACATCAGATGAAACGAACAACTGGGAACTGAAACAAGAGGACAAAGAAGAGCAGATAGATCCCTTTGAGCAATATAAGCAGGCGGTTCTATCAAGTGCAGAAAACCAATCCTTTCTCAAATTTGGTGATAAAATCACACCTGTCATTGAAGACGAGTACAGAGAAGAGATTCAACCGAAGATTGAACAAGTGTTAACGGACTTTTTAACAAATTTCAAAGATGACGAAAAATTTCAAGATGTGGTTTTAACTGATCAACCTTCTGGCGGAAAAGGCGAAAAAATCTTCCACATATACAACCAGAAGACCGGGGGAGATTTGCTTCGTTTTCATGTGAGAAGAGATCAGCCGCCTCACAGCGGATATTGGTTTAACTTTCATTACCATACAGCAGAAGATGGATTCCAGACGCATCATGAACTCGGCAATATTTACTGGGACAAAAACACCCCGCCGAGCTGGATGAGCCACTAGAAGGAGATGTCAGCCCAATTGAAAAAGTATACAATGAACGAAATGGTTCGCATTACAAAACAAATGTTAAACGAACGTGGAGTGAAAATTGAAGATATCGCACAGATTGTACTCAAGCTTCAAGAAAAATATAAGCCCAATCTTCCACTTAGTGTCTGCATTGAAAATGTTGAAAAAGTGCTGAATAAAAGGGAAATTGTCCACGCTGTTTTGACAGGGCTGGCTCTTGATCAGCTGGCAGAAAAAAAGCTTTTGCCAGAACCTTTACAGCACTTAGTTGAAACAGATGAGCCGTTATATGGAATTGACGAGATTATTCCGCTTTCCATTGTCAATGTATATGGATCAATCGGTTTGACGAACTTCGGTTATTTAGATAAAGAGAAATTTGGGATTATTCGAGAATTAGATGAAGGTCGTCCAGGTGAAGTGCATACCTTCCTTGATGATCTTGTCGCTGCTCTTGCCGCAGCAGCAGCAAGCCGCATTGCTCACTCTCACCAGGATATTAAGGACGAAGAGCAGGATCGAGTGAATCAAGTATAAAAAGAAAAACATGTCTGATCATCACGCAGACATGTTTTTTGGTTTCAACAAAAGCAGAAATAAGGTAAACTACAACAAGAACATAAATAAAGGATGAAAAAAATGAAACAATACAAAGAGTTATGCCGTCATGTATTACAGCACGGGGATGAAAAAGGTGACAGAACGGGAACAGGCACAATCAGCACGTTCGGTTATCAAATGAGATTTGATTTACAGGAAGGATTTCCTTTATTAACAACAAAGAAATTGCACCTGAAATCAATCATTCATGAGTTACTGTGGTTTTTAAAAGGTGATACAAATGTTAAATATCTTCAAGAAAATGGCGTTCGTATTTGGAACGAATGGGCAGATGAAAATGGAGAGCTCGGGCGTGTGTATGGTGCGCAGTGGAGATCATGGGCTAGCGGAGACGGAGAGACAGTGGATCAGATCAGCAAGCTGATCCATGATATTGAGCACAATCCGAATTCAAGAAGACTGATCGTCAGCGCTTGGAATCCGGGAGAAATTGATCAAATGGCGTTACCTCCTTGTCATTGTTTGTTTCAATTTTACGTATCGAACGGTAAATTATCCTGCCAGCTTTATCAAAGATCGGCAGATATTTTTTTAGGGGTGCCTTTTAATATCGCTTCATATGCACTTCTAACGATGATGATTGCCAAAGTGACAAATCTTGAGCCGGGAGAGTTTATTCATACACTTGGGGATGCTCATATTTATCAAAATCATCTTCCGCAGGTGAAAATGCAGCTAGAGCGAAAGGAGCGCACGCTTCCGCAGCTTCGCATCACAAGAGATGTAAAGAGCATTTTTGACTTTACGTTTGATGATTTTGTGCTTGAGAACTATGATCCGCATCCGCATATTAAAGGAGAAGTCAGTGTATGATTTCCATGATTGTGGCGACAGGAAAAGACAGAGTCATTGGTCAAGATAATCAAATGCCTTGGCATTTACCCGCAGATTTAGCTTATTTTAAAAAAGTCACAGGCGGCCATACCATTGTCATGGGCAGAAAAACATTTGAATCAATTGGACGAGCGCTCCCTAACCGCCGAAACTTAGTCTTAACCACAAGTCCTTCTTTTCAAGCAGAAGGATGCGAGGTTGTCCATTCAATTGCTGACATTTTAACTATAGGGAAAAATGAGAAAGAATTATTTATCATTGGCGGGTCAAAGCTATATGAGGAAATGATGCCATATGCAGATCGCCTTTACATCACACACATTCATCATGCCTTTGAAGGCGATCGCTACTTCCCAGATTACGATGAAGACGAGTGGACGATTGTATCACGAGAAAAAGGCCATAGTAACGAAAAGAACCCCTACAATTATGAATTTGTTGTATATGACAGAAAAGAAGGATAAATGAGTAGGAGGAGTAAGGTTGTTTCGTTATTGGTTTTTAACGATTTATGTTGTTGTATCCTTTTTTAAAAGTATGAGGCATTTGTACGATCATGAATTAACTGATCCCCGCATTTCCTATACGAAACGAATGCATCTCATTCATGAGCATGCGAAAAGATTTGCTCGAGAATGTATTGATCACTCAGGATCAGTAATGACCATCTATCAGCAAAAGGAGCTGCCAAAAGGGCCAGTCATTTATGTGACCCGTGAGCTTAATCCGGTGACGACGACATTATTGATTGGACATCTTGAGAAGCCATTTGCTTTCATGGCGACACCGCATCTCTTTCGCTATCCTATTTTAAAACAATGGTTAAAAAAGATGGCCGTCATCCCTCAGAATCAGACAGATGAGAGATTATTAGAAGAGGCAAAAGAAAGAATCATGTCTGGACAGAGTGTATTGCTTTCAGAAAAATATCGTGTTCTTTCAGAAGCGGTTGCAGAAGAATTCGATTGTCCACTTGTTCCGATTGAAACAAGCGGAACGGATCATCTTTTAACAGGAAAGATTGTGAAAAGACTGCGCCCTGTCAATATCGATATTCATATTAAAGCACCAGTTATGATCAGTGATTATGTCCAAAAGCGCGCATAGAAAAACCAGCACCCGAAAGTGGGTGCTGGTCTTTTTCATGCAGCTGGAATGTTGACACAATAGAATAGGATACAGAAAAACATCGAAGCACTTCCGCCGAGAACAAAACTGTGCCAAATCGCATGATGATAGGGGATTTTACGCCAAATATAAAAGATGGTTCCGATAGAATATAAAATACCGCCTAACAGCAATAGACCGAATCCAGCTGCCGTTAATTGCATATATAGAGGTTTAATCGCAATGATAATCATCCAGCCCATTAATAAATAAACGATGGTTGACACAATGATAAACCGTTTGACGAAAAAAATTTTAAAGACAATGCCACCTGCCGCAAGAGCCCATACAATCATAAGAAGCGTATAGCCCAGCGCACCTTTTAATGGTCCAAGTAAAAAAGGTGTGTATGTACCGGCAATCAATACATAAATAGCAGAATGGTCGAGGATCTCAAATACATCTTTTGTTTTTTTGTGCTGAATGCTATGAAGCAGGGTCGAGCTTAAATAGAGCAGCAGCATGGATGCGCCAAATATCGAAAAGCTAATAATGTCTGTGATTGTGCCATATTGAACAGCGGATAAAACGAGAAAGACAATGGCAGGAATGGATAAAACAACCCCAATGCCGTGTGTAACGGCATTTGCAATTTCTTCTTTTACAGTAAACAATGGATGTCCCCCTTTATTGAACCGGTATATAACCATCAAGCGACTTCAGGAATGAGAGACCTTCAAGTGTAATTTTTGTTCCAGCCCTGCCTTTTCCTTTCGTCACATATTCCTTTTTCTCAAGATCATCTAATCGGCTTCTCACCTGCTGAGGAGTTAGGGGAATGTCCCCTTGTTTGCTTAATTCAGACAAGATTCGTCTACTTGCTGCTTCTCCTTTTTCATTCAGTGATTTAATGGCTTCAAGTAAGAAAATAAATTCTTGTTTCTCCATAAGCGTGAGCTGGTGTTCTTCCTTTTTTCCTTTTCCAGTCGTGTGCTGAGGTGACAACACAAAAGGCGGCAAGTGATGTAAAAAAACGGTTTGCCCCTTGAGAATCGTTGCAGCATAATGCACGATATTTTTGAGTTCTTGGACATTTCCTTCAAATGGGTACTGCTGCAAAGTGTCCCAAACACTTGTATCAATGTCAGGCTGCACGTCCAGTTCCTTGAAAAAAGCTGTTGCTAAAGCAGGAATATCTGTTTTTCGATCTGCTAAAGGCGGAATGGACAGGTGGAGAACATTGAGACGATAAAACAGCTCAGGTAAAAAGGAAGACGAAACCCTAAGTGCATCTAATGATAAAGACGAAGAAGCAATAATCTTTGTTGCATTTGAAGTCTCTAAAAAACGAATGACCTGATGCTGCATAGGCATACTTAATGCGCCGACTTCGTCTAAGTAAAAGACTTGATTCGTCTTTTGAGTGAAGAATGCTTCGTGTAAGGTGTCTTCATCCATAGTGGGGCAGTATATGTGTGTCAGCGCAGCGTGAGGAACAGATGCGTTTGCTATTTCTTGCGCAAATAATGTTTTGCCTGTTCCAATTGCTCCCGTTATCAAGACAGGCCGTTTGTTTTTTGTAAATTGTTTTGCCAAATGAATCGCATGTTTTATATCTTGGTGTTCTCCATATATAGAAGTAAACGGACGTGTTGTCATAGGGTGATTCCTTTCTTTTTGGTTCTAATTGGTTCAATTATAACACCCAAATAGAACTGTTGTATAGAAAAAAGAAAAAGTTCATGAAATTGATGTTTGATCCATAATCTATTGGTTTATTTTTTGAATATTCATGTTATAATGACAAATTAAATAAGGTTAAAGGGAAAGGATCTTGTACATGAAACCGTTGCTCAAAGAAAACACGCTAATTCAAGTGAAAGACATCTTAAAAGCCCATCAAAATTTGAAGGATGTAGCGATTCATACACCCCTTCAAAAAAATGAGCGACTTTCTGAACGATATGAATGTAATGTCTACTTAAAAAGAGAGGATCTTCAAGTAGTTCGTTCCTTTAAATTAAGAGGCGCTTTTAATAAAATGAGCCAGTTGCCAAAAGATAAACTAGAAAATGGCATTGTCTGTGCAAGTGCTGGAAATCACGCGCAAGGTGTTGCCTATTCTTGTAAACATTTAGGCATCCACGGGAAGATTTTTATGCCAGCAACGACGCCAAGGCAAAAAGTATCTCAAGTCGAGCTATTTGGAAAAGAATATGTTGACATTATCTTAACCGGAGATACGTTTGATGATTCCTATCATGAAGCAGTGAAATGCGGAGATGAAGAGAAGCGCGAGTTTATTCATCCGTTTGATGATTTGGATGTGATGGCAGGACAAGGAACCACTGCTGTAGAAATATTAAACGATATCGAAGTAGAGCCTCACTTTTTATTTGCAAGTGTCGGAGGTGGAGGTCTGCTATCTGGCGTTGGCACATATATCAAAAACATTGCACCAGAAACTGAAATCATTGCAGTCGAGCCACTTGGCGCTGCCTCACTTCATGCTTCCCATGAGAAGGGAGAGGTCGTGACCCTTGATTCAATTGATAAGTTTGTAGACGGGGCAGCGGTTCAGCGGATTGGCGAAAAGACGTTTACGTCCCTTCAGTCCGTTGTCGATAACATTAGTCTTGTACCAGAAGGGAAAGTGTGTACAACCATTTTAGAGCTATATAATCAATGTGCAATTGTAGCTGAGCCAGCTGGCGCTTTGCCGATAGCGGCGTTAGATGCACATCGCGATGAGATTAAAGGCAAAAATGTCGTCTGTATTGTCAGTGGGGGAAATAATGACATTGGCAGAATGCAAGAAATCAAAGAACGGTCGATGATCTACGAAGGGCTTCAACATTACTTTATCGTCAATTTCCCCCAAAGATCAGGAGCCCTCAGGGAATTCTTAGATGAAGTGTTAGGGCCAAATGACGATATTTCACGATTTGAATATACGAAAAAAAATAACAGAAGCAAAGGTCCTGCACTTGTTGGTATCGAATTGAAAGAAAGAGATGACTATGCGGCGCTGATTGAACGGATGAATAAAAAAGGCTTCCACTATGTTGAAGTGAATAAAGATCAAGATTTATTCCACCTATTTATTTAGGCTTAACAGATAATTGGAAAAGAGGATTGATCGTTTGTGGTGCTCAAAACAATATGTTTTAGACGGATGGATGGAGCTCAGATTAAGGTAACAGAAGTCCCTGTTATAAAGGGGGATGAAACGTATGGCTTCATGCTTACCTTTAGACTCGAAGTTTTTTTGAAAAAAGTCTATGTATCTAAAGGAAAGAGAGATGTATTCTCTTTCAAGGAGGATGTGAAACGCAATGTCAAGTGGAGCACATATGAACAGATCTATCAGCAGCCTACACTAAAATACAATGCGTAAAATCGAAATCTTTGTCAAAAGGAGTGAGCGGCCGTTTTGGTATGGCGGAGACTCAATTTGGCAAGGATTTTTTTCAAGAAAAGAGGAAAATGTGACAATTTCAAAAACGTTCTGACAGCTGTTTTCAAGATTGCAGGAAATAAGGTAATATCATAAGTAAAGACTAAGACAGCAAGGATGAGACGATAGTGAAGCAAATTAAAATTGTAACAGATTCAACTGTGGACCTTCCGCAAGAGAAAATCAATGATCTTTCCATTGATGTGATTCCGCTCAATATATCCATTTCAGGCGTCGATTATATTGACAGAGTAAATTTACAGCCTGATGAGTTTATTCAGAAAATGGAGGCCGCTGAAGAACTGCCGAAAACGTCTCAACCTGCGATCGGTCAATTCATCGAATTATATGAAAAGCTGACGGCGGATGGAAGCGAAGTGATGAGTATTCATTTAACCGGTGGAATGAGTGGTACAGTTCAAACTGCTAAAAGCGCTTCGGAAATGGTCGATGGAAACATCACGGTAATTGATTCTGCTTTTATCTCCCAAGGACTAGGATTTCAAGTCATCAAGGCAGCCGAACTTGCTAAAAAGGGTGCCAGCCGTGAAGACATCATCAAAGAAGTAGAAAAAATCCGCCTTAAAACAAAACTATATGTGACAATTGATACATTAGAAAATCTCGTGAAAGGTGGAAGAATTGGAAGAGGAAAAGCGCTTATTGGGTCTCTTCTTCATATTAAACCAATTGCCAGCTTAACAGAGGGAATCTACACGCCAGAGGCGAATGTGAGAAGCTACTCTGCTCTTGTTCGCTATCTGACAAAACAGTATGTGCAGGCTGTGAAAGGAAAAACAGTTCAGGCCATTGGGATTGCTCATGCAGATGCATTAGAGCTTGCTGAAAAGCTCAAATCAGCGCTACTTGATCATACACCTGATGCACTTGTTGACATCGCCTACACAACACCGATTATTTCCTGTCATACTGGAAAGGGAGCAATAGGCTTTACTTTTTATACCGATTGATTGAAAAAGGGGATGGGCATGATCATGTATAGAAAAAGGGGAGCCTTGTTTCGTGCGCTTATAATGATAAGCGTGCTTCTTTTAGTCTCGTGTTCAAATGGACAAATCAAGGATGCGTTAAATTATCAAATCGAGCCGTTTGAGTATCAAAACCAGGATGGTCAAAAGGTTTCACTGGATGATTTAAAGGGGAAAGTGTGGGTGGCAGATTTTATTTTCACAAGCTGTGAAACAATCTGTCCGCCTATGACGGCTCATATGACAGAGCTGCAAAAACGATTAAAAGAAGAAAAAGTGGATGCCCATATCATTTCGTTTAGTGTAGACCCAGAAGTGGATTCACCGAAAAAGCTAAAGGATTTTGCGAAAGCCTATCCATTGTCCTTTAAAAATTGGGATTTTCTCACTGGCTACTCGCAGTCAACGATTGAAAAATTCGCCATGAAAAGCTTTAAAACCATCGTGAAAAAACCTGAAGATGAAGATCAAGTCATTCATCAATCACTGTTTTTCCTTGTGGATCAAGAAGGGAAAGTGATGAAAAATTATGATGGCGTTGAAAATACACCATATGATGAAATCATCAAGGACATCAAAACGCTTAACATGAGCTAGCATAAGGATGTTCAAATGAGCGAAAACATGATACACTTTTTTAATCGGAAAAAGGAGGGACATCATCGTTTGAGGGCTCGTTTGATTTTCATTGTGATGTCTTTAGCTTTTGTTCTTTCTGCATGTTCCGCACAAGAGGCTGGCATAAAGGATCAACTAGAAGACTCACACCACGTAAAAAAACATATTACCATCGTAGCAGTTGGCGATTCCTTGACTGAAGGAATTGGAGATCAGAATAAAAAGGGATATGCAGGTATTACCCGCGACAAGATAGAAGCGATGGACGGCGTGCAATCTGTTACATTAAAAAACTATGCCATTAAAGGCAGTAGGACTGAAGATTTATTAAAAAGATTAAAAGAAAAAAAGGTGCAAGATGGACTGAAAGAAGCTGATTATATTTTCTTTACAATTGGCGGCAATGACTTAATGCACGTTGTCCGTCAAAATGTGCTCAATTTGACTTTTGCTCCTTTTCAAAAAGAGAAAGGTCCTTTTGAAGAGCGCTTTAAAACCATTCTTGCTCAACTGAGAGAGCATAATGACAAGGCCAAGATCATGTATGTAAGTATGTACAATCCTTTTAAGCTCAGTCTGTCTGAGCTGAGAGAAATTGATGAAGTCGTCAAAGACTGGAATGCAGTCGCCAAAAAAGAACTGAAAAAAGACGGCAACGCCGATATGGTCAATGTGGCAGATTTATTTGAAGAAGAATCTGATGAAACATTACTCGCAGATGATGATTTTCACCCAAATCAAAAGGGGTACTCTCTTATGGCAAATCGTTTATTCTCAGAAGTAAAAAAAGAAGGACTGCCGAAGGAATAGGGTGAAAATATGAAAAAATGGAAAAGCTTATTTTTTATTTTACTGACAATCAATCTACTGATTGTTCTTGCTTGTGGTATCTTGATGCTGCTGCAGGGCGGTCAACTAGCTTCAAAAAAAGCAGTGAAAAGCGAGTATTCTTTTAACATTTCTAGTTCGAAAGAATCTCTGACCAGCTTTGTAAATGATTATCTGAAAAATCAAGGATCAAGTGATATGCCTGACTTTCATGTGGCGATTGATCAAGATGTGAAAGTGACAGGTGCCATTAAAGCCTTCTCTTCAACAATTGATGCAAACGTCTCTTTTACGCCAACTGTTGAAGAAAATGGTGATGTTTTGCTGAAAGTGGATGACTTTTCAATTGGACAATTGAGCATTCCGATTAGTTTTGTTTTAAGCTATATGGGCCAATTTTATGAACTACCAGAATTCGTTCATGTGAAGCCAGATCAAAAAACAGTGGAGGTTCGTCTTTCAGAAATGCCACTGACGAATGATATGTATGTCAAAGCGAACAAAATTGATCTTGAGAACGATAAAATTGAATTCTCATATTATCATCCACAACAATAGAATGTGCTAGTCAGGAGTGAAATCATGAAGCGAGTTTATCAATATTTTAGTTTGCTGTCGCTCTTATTTGCTGTGTACTTTGGCATGACGGCTGCCACTGATTTAAAAGCAGAAAATATCAATCAGTTTTACTTAAATATTGCCTATTGTGCATTATTTTTAGCGACCATGATTCTTGCTTTTGATTTTCAAAAGCAAGAAAAAGCTGAGGATGTCTCGTAAGGAGCCTTTTCCATATAGAAAGGCTCTTTTTACATTTGACGAGACAAGGCGACCTTTGCCATGAGCTCTGGTTCTCCATTTGCAAACCCATGAAGCAAAATGAGGTATGCACGCTTTGTTTGAAGGTGAACTTTTGGGATATCAAGCAGTGTACTTTGAGTGCCAGAGGCTTTTAATTCAAAATGATATTTATTCGGAGAGAAGTGATGTGTCTGAGTGCTGCTCACATAACCAAGGTCCTTTGATAAAATCCCTTGATCCCGTTCATATATATCAATGAGAGGGAGGTCTGGAGACAGCTGGACGAACGTCAGTGCCGCCAGATCATCTTGCTTGATGAGAGGGTCTTGCCGCTCTGTTAGCAATGCGAAGCCTGTACGGGCCCCTGTGATACATAGTGTGTAAGTTTCGCTTCCCTTGATCAGCATACGAGAATAAAGAACCCTTTCTTTTAAAGCCAGGTTGAACACTTCAATCTCATAAACACCCTCACCCCATTCCATATAAGATGTCAGCTGGCCATAAGACATCGTTTTGTCGACCTGCTGGTGATTTACAAAGACAGCGAGCTCACTTAGATCAGGTGCAGTGTGAAATAATCGGATAACGGCTTTTTGAGAAGTGTTGCTGTGCTGGTGGAAGGTTGCTGATGGACGGTATGGGAAGTCATTCATATCATAGAGCTGCTGCATGTCATCATCCCTTCTTTCTCATGCGATGGTGTTTTTTGTAGCGTATGCATGAGAGGGACGATCTGTATAGGCTAAAGAAACAGAGAAAAAAGCCTGACGTTTTCCGTCAGGCGGGTATGTTAAGAAGGAGAAGAATATTGATGATATTCTGCCAACTTAATGAACGTTTTTTCATCCTCAATTAATCCGCAAACTCCGCACTGGACTTTGATGTGAGGACCTTGATAGCTCATGTGAAAAGGTGAAAGCTGATCACCTTCGTATGTTTCGACAACTGCTCCAGTTGCAGGATCAAGTTTTACAGGTTCTGAAAGCTGCTTGATGAGATTAAAGCGCATTCTGTTTGTTTTACAGTTTGGACAAAGATAAGGGCTTGTCATGGTTCATTCCACCTCTTTTTATCCGTAGCATGTCCTAAGCACTAAAATCTATGCTCAATCCTTTTGACTTTTATCCAGTTTTTTGAATAATTTGATCATCGTTTTGAGTTCTTCATTATCAAAAGATTCAAATCGCTCCATAAAGTATTCTGTTTTCTTTTTCTCGAAATGCTGAGTAATTTCCTTACCCTTATCGGTTAAGTGGATTTTAATGATGCGACGATCCTCTTTTGAACGAATACGGGTGATCCAGCCTTTTTCTACAAGTGTGTCGGTCACAGCTGTAATATGGCTTGCTGATACCCCAAGAATTGAGGCAAATTCCGTTACTTTTTTTGCACCTTGCTCACGTAGTAGATTTAAGATGAGAAATTCATTCCGAGATAATTCGTTTTCGAGCAGGCTGTTAATTTCATAACGTATCTGCTTAAATACGGTTCTCAGTAAAGTATCCATTTCATACATCATTTGTTTTCTTTGTTCCAATCATTAAACCCCCATTATATTTTATACGACAGAATGCTTCCTTTACAAGTTAGGTACACAAGTCGTATCATTTTCATTATTTTTTATCATGTTATAATATGATGATACCATTTTTTAAATGAAGGGGGGCACTAATATGTCTGAAAAACAAGAATTAGCCACATTTGCAGGAGGCTGTTTTTGGTGTATGGTTAAGCCTTTTGATGAACAGCCAGGCATTATCAAAGTTGAATCAGGGTATACTGGCGGACATACAGTGAATCCAACCTATGAGGAAATATGTACAAATACAACGGGGCATAGAGAAGCGGTTCAAATCACGTTTGATCCTGACTTCTTCCCATATGAGAAACTCTTAGAACTGTATTGGCAGCAAATAGATCCAACAGATGATGGTGGGCAATTTGGTGATAGAGGAGAGTCCTACCGTACAGGTATTTATGTTCATCATGAGGAGCAACGAAAGCTTGCAGAGGCATCGAAAGAAAGGCTGAGTCAAAGTGGGATCTTCCAAAAGCCAATCGTTACAGAAATTTTAGAGGCGGGCCCTTTTTATCCTGCGGAAGAATATCATCAGTATTATTATAAAAAGAACAAAATGCATTACGAACGATACCATGTCGGTTCAGGTAGAGCGGGTTTTATTCAATCCCATTGGAGTGATAAATAATGGCAAATGAAAAAGAGCAGCGTATCAAAGATTTAAACCGAATGCAGTATGAAGTCACGCAAAATAATGGCACTGAACCCCCATTTCAAAATGAATTTTGGGATCACAATGAAGAAGGCATTTACGTGGATATCATTTCAGGCAAGCCGCTGTTTTCTTCTTTAGATAAGTTTGATGCCCATTGCGGCTGGCCAAGTTTTACAAAACCTATCGAAGACGAGGAAGTAGAAGAGAAGGTTGATACGAGTCATGGCATGGTTCGAACAGAGGTTCGCAGCAAGACTGCTGATTCTCATCTTGGTCATGTCTTTCCTGATGGCCCAGGGCCAAACGGTCTTCGGTACTGTATTAACTCAGCCGCTTTGAATTTTATCCCAAAGGATGATCTTGAAAAAGAAGGTTACAGCAATTTGAAACATCTATTTGAATGATTTAACTAAAAAAATCGTCACATGGAAAGCATCTGTTTCCGTGTGACGATTTTTTATTTTTTATGATGCGTGTGATGTAATTGTTCAATAATGTGAAATAGCTTCGCTTTTGTAATGAGCGGGGCTTGATTTGACGTGTAATTGGTCAAATCGACTTTTTGAAAAGCAGGGTGCTGATGTGGTCTCGGTAAGATTGCATAAAACTGTTCGTGTTCAAATAGTGCATCTGCCTCATGTGGGAATGTGAGCTCCTCGTGAAGTTTTTCTCCGGGTCTTTTCCCGACAACGAGAATATCCGGGACTTTGGCGTTGATTTGACGGGCATATTCATGAAACGCTTTTATTAGATCAGCAAGCTGTAATGACTCCATCTTGAGAATGAAGGTTTCGCCGCCTTTCATCATGATGGCTGCTTCAAGTGTGAGGTCTACAGCCTCTTCAATGGACATAAAAAAACGTGTCATATTAGGGTCTGTCACGGTCAAAGGCTTATCGTTTAATAGCTGCTGGAGCATAATCGGAATGACGGAACCTCTTGATCCAAGCACATTACCAAAGCGCACAGAGCAAAACATTGTTTTTCGGTTAGGAATACTTTCGTTTGCTTGAAAAAATAGTTTTTCTGAAATCAATTTTGTTGCACCCATTGCATTTGTAGGAGCCACGGCTTTGTCAGTTGAAATGTTGACAACATGACTGACTTCATGTTCGATGGCTGCTTCAATGACATGCTGCCCGCCGATGATATTGGTTTGTACGGCTTCAAACGGATTATCTTCACAAGTGGGTACTTGTTTTAAGGCAGCTGCATGAAAGATGATATCAACACCTTTGACGAGATGTTTCACGCGTCTATCATCTCGCACATCGCCAAGAGCAAATACGACCTCTGGATGCTCTACATACTCATTTTTCATCATGTATTGTTTGCTGTCATCTTTGCTGAATACAATGATCTTTTTTGGAGAGCAGGCTGTTAATTTCTTAACGATTTGTCGGCCGATCGAGCCCGTACCGCCAGTAACTAAAATCGTTTTATCACGAAAAAAGGTCTTCATACACGTTTCTATCTGTTTGGACATATCAAATCCCCCAACTCTCATTTCTCTACTTTGCATCATATGTAAAAGAGTGGCAGACGTTTGAGGAAAAGAACCACTTCATGCATAAATTAGGTGAACAAATTATAACCATCTGCTTGACGTCTTAATAGAATATGGAGAGATAAAAGAATAAGTAGAAAAAGTAAGAGACCTGAACACTTCAGTACTAGGATCAGCTCAACAAAGAGAAAGCTTTTTCGGACATTGAGCTGTGCGCGAGGGGAGAAGAGAATATATGTATAGGGGAAATCGTATTTTAGCCATGATACCAGCTTTTAGCAGCCAGCAAGATCATCATGATGAACACATTCGTGTATTGGCGGAGCAACCGCTCATCTATTGGACCATTCAGCCGTTATTGCAAATGGTTGAGTTAGATGAAGTCATCGTATCGTCGGAGGATGTGAATACGCAGATCATTTCGTCCCACTACGGAGCAAATGTTATTGAACTTCCAAGCACACACGTGACTGAACAAGCGCCTTCATTACTTGCTGTGAAGCATGCACTGGCTTTTTTAGAACGAGAGGGGAAGACATTTGATATTGTCCTGTATCTTCATCCATCGTCTCCTCTTAGACAGCCGGCAGATATTGAGAGGTGCTTGCAGCTTCTTGTAGAGGGAGGCTATGACTGTACGGCTTCTTTTACAGAGGCACTAGAAAACCCTAACGAAACATGGACACTGCATGAAAGCAATGAAGCGACTTTATATAAGGACAATCACTATTTTTTCATTCCAAAGCATGAACACCCTTATACGTATGGCCGTCTAAATGGTGCAATCTATGCTTTTCATGCTCATTATGCTAAAGAATGCATCCATTCCTTTTTAGAAGGATCTGTTGGGGCATATATGATGGATCAGACACAATCGCTAGTAGTGAAAAGTGAAGAAGATAGGAAAATGGCCGAGAAAGTCCTATTGGCTCGCCGAGATGCGGAAGACACAGAATAAGGGTGAGCGCCCGATTTAGAGGGCGCTTTTTACTATCTCATAAAGCCTATATGGCAGCGTCTCAAATGTGTTCCAGCGAATGACTTGCTCGTAATTGTTTAGCGCAACCTCCTTTCTTTTCTCAACATTTGATACATAATACTCAACCTGCTCAATCAAATCGTCTTCATTTGTGTAAAAAGCGAAGCTTGAAAAAGCATTTGGCGGATTGATATCCGTCAATTGAAAACTTCCACTTGCAGCAATGTCAAATGCTCTGTTGTTCAGGCTCATGTTTTGAATCATGGCTTTGTTTCGATTATAGGCGAATTGAGCTGGCCTGTGTGGGTTAAGGACAATGGCTGATTGTTCATATATTTCCGACATTTGCTGAGGGATCAGCCAGTTGGTCACGAGTGTTAAATCACGATATCGTTTCCGTAACTTATTTACATGACGGTGCCATTCCTTACCTGCAACGAGAATCCGCCATTTGTTCTGATGTATGAGTGTATCGATGGCTTTGATGCGGTTTGGGTAAGGGTAACCAACGAGTGCAATGTCATAGGTGCACGCCTCATATGGCGATTTCTTTTTCTGAAATACTCGTGTATTTGTCGGAATGGGAAAATAGTACGTGTGATCAGCTCCCAATTGTTTGTAAAAAGACAAAGTCCCTTCATCAATGGTTAATATCAGCTGTGCATTACATGCACAAGCAGCTGACACATCTGTATAAAAAGGATCTTCTGTCATCCACAAAATAATAGGGATCTTTTCTTGTTTGAATTGATGAAGCCATTCTTTCGGAACATGATCACCGATCATCATCAAAACAAAATCCGGAGAAAATGTCCGGATTTTGTGCATGTGAGCGGGTATTGAGTCCCTTTCCAACTTTACACATGAAATAGGGGAATCAATGAAGCTGTCTGCTATCCATTGATCAAAAGCTTGATAGATCCCGCCGTAGCCAGAGCTGATATAAATAAGCTTCATGATGGCCCTCTCACTTTATGATGTGAACGTAACACTTTCAACTTTATCTACATCTAATAGAGTCGTTGCAGAGCTTGTAGGTGTCACAGAGCTTTCTTGTGTGACAAATACAACACCCGTTAAAGGATTGAATGCAACGAATTGAACGGAGCCCATTAAGTCTCCTGAGTCCATGACAATGCTAATGACTGTTCCTGGTTCAAGTCTTGCAAAAGTCCATCTTGCTGGTTTAGATATGTCAAGTGTTGTAGCAGAATTTGAAGGTGATGCCTCAGATGCCACTTCACTTAATAAATCGTTTAATTTTTCTTCCACTTGAACTCCTCCTTCTTTGAGATTGACTGTTAACGCATGACTAAGCGGTTTGAAAAGCACTTTCAATAGTTCTTTTTTTAATTCCGCACGCTTTTCGCTCATTTTTCCCATCCTTTCTTCATCAATTCAAACACACCACTATGTATATGCCGTTCACTTTTTTTGGTATAAGTAGAATGCTCATTCCTGTTTCTTTTTTTCATTTAATCACTTCACACATTTTAAAAAAGGTTTTTAAATGCTGAGGCTAAATGGAGTGATTCTCATACTCTAGTAAAGATGAAACAAGAAGAGAGAGGGATTTTGAATGGGATTTGACCAATTATTAAATGATTGGAACGAAGAATTACTAGAAGTAGAAGGAGTACTTGAAGTCATATTAATTTTGCTTCTTCTTCGTCTTTTAGAGGAAAGTGAGGAAGAAAGTGCCTCGGACATCAAAAAATTGCTGCGTCCATGGCTTGAGCTTGGCATTCCGTTGCCACGTGTTCACTTAGTCGATGGAAATGTGCTTCAAAACGTGGTTGTCGTGCAATTGTTTGATTCAGTAGCTGTCTTTAAAAATGCGACAAACCAGCTAAGAGTATGTGCTCCATATATGAACATTGTTAGCTGGGGGGCTTTTTAATCTAATTAAAAAGGATAATGATCATGAAATTATCGGTGATTATAACAAGCTACAAATAAACCTTTATATTGAAGATCAGAAAAAAAGACAATTTGCGTCAAAACGAGACCGCCAAATCGCAGGGTTTTTAAATGGAAACAAGATGTCTATTTACTTGTGCATGATACCTTTTGCCGTATTGTTCCTAAGGTAGTAAAGCTATTTGCGTTTGATCATCAGCCAATCAAGATATACGCTTCTCAATTTACGTTATTCCAAGAAGGGATGCCAATTGTGCCGCTGTATTTGGAATCGCTGCAAGAATTCGATATGTCTCTTTATCAAACATCAGAACGGAAGGACTACTCATAAGAGGGATACTTTTTTAAGCATTAGGCGAAAAAAGCAGGAGATCGGTAGGAAAAAGCGAAACGTGAAAAGGACAGGGGAATGAAACCATATGAAATGATCAAGCTACTGAAAATTGGGCAGTGGATGCCGGTTTTTTAGCACTGATAGTGAGGGGGAAAGTATGGGGAAGGTTGTCGAAAGAGCGGATTGGTTTGAATTAATTTTAGAAGCCATTGATGAAGCCATTCATGTTGTAGATAATCGAGGGGTCACAATTTTTTATAATCATAATGCGGCTAAGTTTGACTGTATACAAAAAGAAGAGGTGATTGGTAAATATATCCTTGATGTGTATCCATCATTAACTGAAAAAACAAGCACGTTAATGCATGTGCTCAGAACGGGGAAGCCCATTTATCATTCTTTACAAACGTATTTGAATAAAAATGGAGAAAAAATTGAAACAGTCAACACCACATTGCCCATTATTGAAGATAGCAAGTTAATAGGAGCAGTGGAAGTGGCTAAAGATGTATCTAAGCTATCGTCGCTTTCTAATCGTTTAGATCAAAAGAAACGAGCGAATGGCGTAGGTGAGACAGATCAAATGCACGATTTTTCTTCATTTTTAACAAATGATCCGTTATTAAAGGAAATGCTTGAGAAGGCAAAAAAAACAGCTGCCTATCCATCGTCTGTTGTTGTCTACGGGGAAACAGGAACTGGAAAAGAAGTGCTGGTGCAAGCCATTGTTCATGAATCAGATCGAAAAGACAAGGTGTTCATACCGCAAAACTGCGCAGCTCTTCCAGAATCATTACTTGAGAGTCTATTGTTCGGATCTGTCAGAGGTAGCTATACGGGCGCAGTTGATCGCAAGGGTCTTTTTGAATTAGCTGATGGAGGTACGCTTTTTCTTGATGAGCTGCAAGCGATGCCGCTTACACTTCAGACGAAACTATTACGTGTTTTAGAGGATGGTGTTGTGAGACGCATCGGTGATACAAAGGCCATTAAAGTAGATGTCAGAGTCATTACTGCACTCAATATAGACCCATTTGAAGCAGTAGAAAAACGAATTTTAAGAGAAGACTTATTTTATAGACTGCATGTATCATCATTTCATATCCCGCCGCTTCGAGCTAGAAAGCAAGATATCAACCTGTTATCTGACCATTTCATAAAAATCTATCATCAGCAGTTTTCTAAACATGTCACCCGCCTTTCTGACGAGACGATACAATTGTTTATGGCCCACCACTGGCCAGGAAACGTAAGAGAATTAAAACATACAATAGAACATGCCGTTTTGATGATGCCAAAGGAAGCTGAAGAAATAAGCCCGACATATCTTCCAGCTCATTTACGTGAGCAGAAGATAAAAAACGAACCGCCGCAGTCCTCATTAAAAAGTCAGGTCGCTTTTTTTGAACAAAGATTGATTCAAGAAGCATTATGTAAGCATGATGGGAATATTAAGCAAACCGCCGCAGCTTTAAAAATCCCTCGACAAACGCTGCAGTATAAACTGAAAAAATATGTAGATGCCCAAATGTAGGCACTTATTCCATTATAAGATGCAAGAAAATGCTCCTTTTTGAAACAATAGGGGCACTTTCCCATGTTGGCACATAACTTGCATAGTATAAAGTGAATGCTGATAGGGGGAATGGATATGAATCAAAAATTGTATGAACCAACGCGTCATTGGAAGGACATTGAGCTTTGGAAGGATGTACCCGAGGAAGAGTGGAACGACTGGATTTGGCAGCTGACGCATACTGTTAAAACGCTTGAAGATTTAGAAAAAGTAGTGAACTTAACAGAAGAGGAAAAAGAAGGGGTGAAGATTTCCACCAAAACGATTCCGCTCAACATTACACCTTACTATGCCTCATTGATGAATCCAGACGATCCAAGATGTCCGATACGTATGCAATCTGTGCCAATTGCAGAGGAGCTTCATAAAACAAAATATGACCTAGAAGACCCGCTTCATGAAGATGAGGATTCACCCGTCCCAGGTTTAACGCACCGGTATCCAGATCGTGTGCTGTTTCTTGTCACAAATCAGTGCTCCATGTACTGTCGCTATTGTACGAGAAGACGTTTTTCCGGACAGATCGGGATGGGCGTCCCTAAAAAGCAATTAGACGCTGCCATTGGGTATATTAGAGAAACACCTGAGGTGCGAGATGTTTTAATTTCGGGCGGTGATGGGCTATTAATCAATGATCAAGTCCTTGAATACATTTTGAAAAACTTACGAGACATTCCACACGTTGAGATCATTCGGATTGGAACCCGTGCTCCTGTTGTCTTTCCGCAACGAATTACAGATGAACTGTGTGAGATTTTGAAAAAATATCATCCGGTTTGGCTGAATACCCATTTCAATACAAGCATTGAAATCACAAAAGAAGCAAAAGAAGCGTGTGAACGTCTTGTCAATGCTGGTGTCCCTGTAGGTAATCAGGCCGTCATCCTTGCCGGTATTAACGACAGTGTGCCGATTATGAAGAAGCTGATGCATGATCTGGTGAAGATTCGCGTCAGACCCTATTATATTTACCAATGTGATTTATCTGAGGGGATTGGCCATTTTAGAACACCAGTCTCAAAAGGACTTGAAATCATTGAAGGCTTAAGAGGGCATACGAGCGGCTATGCAGTGCCAAGCTTTGTTGTAGATGCGCCAGGAGGCGGAGGAAAGATCGCTTTACAGCCAAATTATTTATTATCGCAAAGCCCTGATAAAGTTGTCCTTCGTAACTTTGAAGGCGTCATCACCTCTTATCCAGAGCCAGAGCATTACGTCGCAGGCCAGGCAGATGCGTATTTTAATGAAATCTACGAAGAGAAACAAGAACCTGCAATTGGCGTGACAGCTCTATTTCAGGATGAAGCTAGATCGTTTACGCCTGAAAATTTAAGCCGAATGAAACGAAGAGAAGCCTATGAGACAAATCCTGAGCATGATACCCTCAAAAATAAACGTGAAAAACGGGATGAATTAAAAGAGAAGAAATATCAAGCGCAGCTCAAAAAAGAACAAACTGTAAAGGAGGAGAAATAACCTTGCTGACATGTGATTGGTGTGAGGAAAATAAAGCAAACGAAGAGCAGACAACGGTCTATTGGGAGCTGATCACTGGCACACAATCGATTGAAATTATCGAGACGCCGTCGATCTCCTGCATGCATTGCGGCATGACGTATCAGAAGGATGAGACGGTAAAAGAGATAGAGGATCAATTAATTTTAGTGGATCAAACACAGCTTCCAGAAAAAATCTCATTTGAAGAATTAATGAGCATGGAGCGGTTGTTAAAGCGAAATTACTTTGATTTTTCTTCATAAGTTGTACCTCCGCCTATACAAGTGATCAAATTCCTGTATAATATAACAACAAAATAGAGTATCGCGGAGGGAAAAACAGGTGAAGTCGTTTTACCATTATTTAATGAAATACAGACATCCAAAACCGCAAGATGAAATCAGTCATTTTGCAAATGCTGCTTATGAAGATCACAGCTTTCCTAAAGCTTCCACTGATTATCAAGAGCTATGTGCCTATTTAGAATTGAATGGAGATTATTTAAGCTCCATGACCACTTTTGACGAAGCGTTTGAACAATACGAAGTAGAAGTCAAAAAAAAATAACACACACAACCGCTTGTTCCGAATGGGAGAGGCGGTTTTTGATGAAGAAATAAAACGTTTTGCATGGTGTGGTTGCCCATGCAGAATTCCTTGTGCCGGCATACGATACGTTAAGACCAAAAGTCGGGCAAGGGGGAGACAGAATGAAGGCGAAAGCACCAAAATATAATGTAGGGGATATTGTCGTCGTTGTCATGTACGGCACAGTCGGAACGATAACAAAAGTCCATCAAATTGACCAGCACTATCTGTACGAGGTCAATCATAATGAGGTGCTTTATTTTGAAACATCACTTCAGCTTTATGATGAGTACGATGGGATGATTGTGGATACAGAAAAGCTGGATATTGAATATGAATTCCTCATTGGCGATGTTGTATATGTAAAAGATTATGGAAAAGAGCTCTTTAAAATCATTGGCCATCGGACTGAAATTTGGCGTTACCTTGAAGATGGCTGGGAAGATGTCATTTACGAACTCACGAGGCTAAAAGATGGAGAGTGGCTGGAAACAGAGGAGGAAGACTTAACGCTTGTACTGAGGAAATATGAGGTGGACCAGTTTGTACATCAGCTTCTTTTTGTGCATTACGTCGGAGAGACCTCAAAAGGAATAGAAGAAGATATGGTACAAACGGCACTATTACAGTTAGAAGAGACACAAGAAAGTGAAGCATCACTAGAATTTCTCGCTGTATCTATAGTGGATGAGCTTCTTGATATTTATAATGATTATAAAATTCTCTACGAATTTTTCAAAGATCCAGAATATAAGGATATGATGGATTTTATATTGGAAAGTTTAAACGAGCATTTTGGTTAAAAAAAGACTTGTCCTAACACGAATAAAAAATAAGGCACACAGAAAAAAGCAATCACATAAAACCATCCCCTCAAAATACGGCCCATCAATTGATCAAAAGTATCACCATCTAATATGCTTAACCATTTCATGGCTTCAAGCCCCTTTTCTGTTTGTTTTACTGCATTTATATGTATGAAATGAGCCATTATGACAAACTGTAATAAAAATAAGGCGGCGTTCATACATCATAAAAAAGGAGGCGGAAAGCAATGAAAGAAGCAGACTTGGTGATTGATACAGAGGAAATTGCGGAATTCTTCTACATGGAGCTGGTCAAAAGAGGGTACATACCAACTGAGCTAGAAACGTTTGAGCTTGCTGACATTACGTTTGAGTATATGCTAAAAAAAGCAATGATAGTTGAAGAAGAGGCGTGGTAGAAATTATACTTTGAAGAGATTCTGAGAGGGAGGGGGGAATTCTTTAGCGTGTATGTCATGTTTCTTTTCATTTTATTTGGCGGCTTCGCTGCGCTTATGATATCTGGTGTATTTCAAGAAGTGGACAACCAGATCATTTTATGGTTTGAAAAAATCAGACTCCCTTTTTTAAACGATGCGATGCTCGCTGTAACGGACTTTGGCATCAGCGCTCTGCTAGTTCCGAGCATGCTCATCTTTAGTGTGGTACTGATTATGTATAAGCGGTACTACTCTATCATGTTACTTTTTCTATTATATATCACAGAAAAAACGGTTAATCACGAACTGAAGGGGCTGTTTGCTAGAGAGCGTCCGGCCTTTGATCAGCTTGTCAATGAAACCTATTACAGCTTTCCGAGTGGACATTCAATGAATGCATCCACCATCTACCCGTTTATAGCATATCTATTAGTTGAGATGATTCCCTGGCTGAAAAAAAGAAAAATAATGGTCTACTTGATTACGGGACTATTTGTCATTGTGATTGGCATTAGCCGAATGTATATCGGTGTTCATTATTTAACAGATGTAGCGGGAGGCTTTGCGATAGGACTAGCATTATTTCTCATATGTAAAAAGATTGACGAAAAATTGTCCGTCATTCGACAAAAATAGAAGAAGGAGATTGACAGATCCCAGCCAATTTTATATAAAAGGGGAGGGATTTGAATGCAATTGACGTTGAGATTTTTTCAAAAGAAACCTTCAGCTTATCACTTAACCATTTATCAGACACCTGCTTATGGTGAAACGAACGGGCATCAGCCTGTGTACCGGACAAAGATTGGCGGCAGAACACACCATGATGTACTGGAAAAAGCATTCTCGACATTTAATGTACATGATACAGTCCCTAATGATTACAATGCGCGGTTTATGACAACAGGTGATATCGTTGTGATTGATGACAGGAAAAAGGGGAAGTGCTATTATCAGCTCTTTCCGACAGGATGGAAACGTAGTGACAGACTAATGACGATGAGTTAAATAGATGATTTCTAGTGCCAGCTTATGAGCCAGCTGGCTATTTTCTTTTTTTGTCTCAATCGTTTATAATAAATAGGACAAAACACATGTTAAACGTAAGTGGAGGCTAAAAAATGAGTGTACATATTGGAGCAGAAAAAGGACAAATTGCAGAAACGGTATTGCTACCAGGCGATCCGCTTCGTGCGAAATATATTGCAGATACATATTTGGAGGATGTCGTGTGCTATAATGAAGTGCGCGGAATGTATGGTTTTACTGGAATCTATAAAGGAAAGCGTATTTCTGTACAGGGCACTGGAATGGGCGTACCGTCTATTTCGATTTATGTGAATGAACTCATTCAAAGCTATGATGTTCAAAATCTAATCCGAGTTGGGTCTTGCGGAGCGATCAAAAAGGATGTCAATGTACGTGATGTGATATTAGCCCAAACATCATCAACAGATTCTCAAATGAACCGTGTGGCATTTGGACCGATTGATTACGCACCTTGCGCTGATTTTGGTCTTCTTAAGAAAGCCTATGACACAGCAGAAGTAAAAAATGTAGCCGTTCGTGTCGGAAATGTATTTACAGCAGACCAATTTTACAATGAAAAACCACTTGATCTCATGGATCAATATGGTATTCTAGCCATTGAAATGGAGACAACAGCTCTATATACGCTTGCTGCAAAATTTGGTAGAAAAGCGTTATCGATTCTCACAGTGAGTGATCATGTAGTAACAGGAGAAGAAACAACTGCTGAAGAGCGTCAAACGACTTTTGACGAAATGATCTTAATTGCACTAGACTCTGTTTTATAATAGTATAAAGGGTGTGCTACGATGTAGCGCATCTTTATTTTTTTAGTAGAGAAGAAGGAAGGTATGTCATGAAGAACAGCTATAAAATACTCTCAATTGCATCGATTCTTGGTTTGACGGCCGCATTATCAGGCTGCCAGTTGCTAGACCAAAAAAGCGGTACATCTGAATCTAACAAAACAAGCGAACAAAAAAACACAGCAAGTTCATCATCCCAGCAAAACTCAAATGATACGGCAGATTCATCTAATCAAGAGCTGACGTTAAAGAGTGAATATTTCAATGACATCAAGGTTGTTAGTGGGCAAAAAACCATTCAAAACCCTGAAAATGTGCTAGCACTTGTCAACAAAGAATACGCATTACCAGGAACCTATAAACCTTCTGATCTCGTTGTACCAAAAGTAGAATTCTCTTTTTTAGATGATATTGAAAAACGATATATTCGTAAAGAAGCAGCCGAAGCACTTGAGAAGTTATTCAAAGAGGCAAAAAAGAAAAACTTTGAGTTGGCTGCAGTATCTGGCTATCGCTCCTATGACCGTCAAAAAGTCATTTTTGATAGTGAGGTCAAATTAAAAGGGAAAGAAAAAGCCCAAGAAGCAGTAGCTTTACCAGGCGAAAGTGAACATCAAACAGGTCTCGCTATGGACATTTCCTCAAAAAGTGTCGATTTTGAGATCTCTGAAAAATTTGGTGAAACACCCGAGGGCAAATGGGTTGCTAAAAGCGCCTATAAATACGGTTTTATCATCCGTTATCCAAAAGGAAAAGAAGACATTACGAAATACGAATATGAGCCGTGGCACCTGCGCTATGTTGGGAAAGAAGCAGCAAAAGCGATGCATGATCACGACTTAACTTTTGAAGAGTACGTGAACAAAGTGAAGAAAATATAAACAAATAAAAGGCCTCCCAGCTATTTGGGGGGCCTTCTTTTATTCTCCTTTTAAAAAAAGAACAATCCTGCTAAAGCGAATCCAGTAATAAAACCGAGGCCAATGCCATAAGCTGCTCCCCAGCCCCAACCCCAGCCATAATAACCTCCGTAAAAACCAAAGCCAAAGCCTTGTCGGGACCTTCCAATAGGGCGAATATAGACTTTGCGGTTTGTCACCCGCTCAATACGGCCGACATGTACTCTCCCATTATGATCGGTGATTCTAGCGACTTTCCCCATATGCTGCTGACAAAGTTTGTAGTAGCGCTCCATGTTTTTCCTCCTTATGACAAACTCTTTTCACTCTTATCCTATGCGAGAGATATCATAGAGTTTGGACAAAACATATAGGAGATTCGCTCATTTTATACTGTACACTCAAATAAAATGTGACTCAGGCTTTTTCGGTGCGCTTGAATGAGATCGTAGTGTGTTTGCAGCGTATCGTAAAGAGAAGGCGGGATTTGATCAGATAATTCCATTTCTGTTGGCTCCTCCTGTACCATATGCTCATCGAATGAGAGAATTCGAATGTCACGGAAGCCTGACGCTGTTAACTGCTCCTTCCATTCTGATAGAGAAAGGAGGGAGTGGAAGCCATAAAATCCACGAACAACCGCCTGTTCTTCGGGTGTAAGAGGTGCTTTTAGCACAGCTTCATTTGCGATCAATTTACTTCCAGGGGCAAGAACCCGTTTTATCTCAGCAAGCGCAACAGATAAATGAGTAAAGCTAAGAACAGATTCACTGATCAGTAGAGAGAACGATGCATCTGCAAATGGAAGGTTTTCAACGGATGCTTGCAGGGCGCGGATTGGTAGCTCCTCTCGTTTAAATCGAAGGTTGGCCTTTTCAATCATCAAAGGGTGCATATCAACCGCCTCCACTTCAAAGCCTAAATTTCCTAAATACGCAGCGGTTTGTCCTGTACCGCACCCGGCATCAAGTATTCGCTCGTCACGGTCCAATTTTATATGCTCAATCATGGTTTTTGTTAACTCAATTCCACCAGGATGTGCACCTGATACACCAAAATAGGCAAGCATTTCTACATAGTCACTCATAAAATCCCTTCTTTCCTTATCATGTTCCTCTCTAAAGATTATGCAATGCAGGGTCAAATGGCTTATCTTTTCAATTAGAAGTTTGATCCTTGGTTGACGGATGGAGCATCGTCCTTGATAATAATGAAAGGAGATAAAGGTGGTGTTTTTTTGAAAAAACAATTCAAGTTCGTGATAGCCATTCTGGTGACAGCAGCACTTTCTTCAGCCATTACATTTGTAATCACAAAACAAGCTGCTGTCAGCGTCTCAGGAGATGAGAAGTTTAGTAAACTTATGGCTGCGTATACGAAGGTAAAAGATGAGTATTACGAAAAAACGGATGATCAAAAACTAGTAGATGGTGCAATTCAAGGAATGATTGCATCACTTGATGACCCATACTCTACATATATGGATCAGGAGGAAGCCGAAGGGTTTAATAACACCATTTCTTCCTCATTTGAAGGAATTGGTGCCCAAGTAGAAGAAAAGGATGGACAAATTTTAATTGTTGCGCCGATCAAAGGCTCTCCTGCTGAAAAAGCTGGTTTGAAACCTCATGATCGTATTTTAGAGGTAGATGGAAAAAGCACAAAAGGAATGTCTGTCAATAAAGCAGTATCACTGATCAGAGGTAAAAAAGGAACGGATGTAAAGCTGCATCTGAGACGGCAAGGTGTTGGAAATGTGGATGTGAACATCACAAGAGACACCATTCCGCTTGAAACGGTTTATACAAAACTAACAAAAGATAAAATAGGAGAAATCCAGATTACGTCCTTTGCTGAAACGACATCTAAAGAGCTAGATAAAGCGATTGGTGAACTCGAGAAAAAAGGGGCGAAAGGATTTGTCATTGACCTGAGAGATAATCCAGGCGGCATTATGACAGAAGCTATTGAAATGAGTAATGACTTTATCGATAAAGGAAAAGTCATCATGCAGGTTGAAGAAAAAGGGAAGAAACAAGTGTACAAGGCTGAAAAGGAACGGAAAGTTCATCAGCCGGCAGTTGTCCTTGTAAACGGCGGTTCAGCCAGCGCTGCTGAAATCATGGCGGCGGCTCTGCACCAATCATCAGGCATTCAAATTGTTGGTGAAAAGACGTTTGGTAAAGGAACTGTTCAAAATGCGCAAAGCTTTAATGATGGCTCTAGTGTCAAGTTAACCATTGCAAAGTGGCTGACACCGAATGGTTCTTGGATTCACAAAAAAGGAATTGAACCACAGGTGAAAGCATCTCTGCCAAGTTATGCGAAGCTGCCATACTTAAGCCCGAAAAAGATCTACCAGCTGAATGATAATGGAGATGAAGTCAAAGCGGCTCAAAAGATGTTCCAAGCAATTGGCTACAAAGCAAAAGCAAATGGTGAGTACGATCAAGCATTCCAGTCTATCGTGAAAAATTTCCAAGCAGATCACGATCTGAAGACAGATGGTATTCTCACAGGGGACACAACGACTGTACTGATGACAAACATCCAAGATAAGCTAAAGAAAAATGATACGCAAATGAAAAAAGCAATCGAAGTATTGAAAAAAGAAATGAAATAGAAAAGCAGTCCTCATCAGGGGACTGCTTTTCTTGTGCTTACGCTTCATTTACGATCGCTGCTGCTTTATCATCGTCCTTTTCAAACAGATCATTTGTGACGGAATTGGATGTGACCTTCATTCAATATCAAGATGACAAGAACGTTTGCTAGTAAACCGAGAAAGCCTTCATAAAGGCCGAACGTAACTTGTGAGATATTGGCTGTAAAGGTAACGATGATTCAGGCGATCAGTCCTGCAATGGATGCTTCTCTAGATTATTTTTTCCACAATAGGCTGATTGCGATCGCTGGGAAGATTTGAACTTCTTGAAACACCGATCAGCTGAAGCGTTACAAGTGCAGTTAGGAACAGTATACAGAATAAAAGAGCAAGCCCAATCACGAATGGATGAATACGATTCACAAAGGGAAGCAATGCGAGATGTCCAATTAATGGAATCCGATGAGTAGTGCTTGCATCAATGTTTATTCATGATTTCCTCCTGAATATTTTGTAATTTTTAATAATAACAGTTGTCAGATTAGATCACAAGACCATTTTCAGAAAAAACAATCATTTTCAAATATCATACTAATATAACGTGTTCATTCTAAAAAGAGAGATAAGTAAGAACTAAAAAGAGGATGCTTATAATAAGTATGGGGGAATAATATTTAAAGCAAATGAAAAAGCCCCCGCATAAGGCTGGGACTCGGCGATTTTTTATAGGAAATCAGATACTTCTTCGATGTCAAAACGATTGCTTTTATGAGCTTTTTTCGCTGGTTTACCGACAGAAATCAGCATGACAGGTTCGTAGCGGCCGCTCACATTGAATTCTTTGATGTAAGCTTCTTTGCTGAAACCACCCATTGCGCATGTATCATATCCCATTGCTTTAGCAGCGATCATTAATTGCATTGCTGCTAATGAAGCATTTGAATACGCTGCTTCACGTGCATACTGCTCACTTTGGTAAGCGCCATTGATTTGAGTCATGAGTGTTTCTTTAATGTCTTCTGTAATAACCCCTTGTTCTGCTAGCTTGCTGTAGATTTTTTCGCCATTTTTATTAGCTTCAAGGTCACCTAGTACAGCAATAACAGCGGATGCTTGAGAGACTTGCTTTTGGTTATAAGCGATTGGCAATAACTTTGCTTTTGATTCAGCACTATGGAAAACAGTAAAATGCCAATGCTGAAGGTTCCATGCAGATGGTGCTTTTGTAGTGACATCGAGAAGTTCTGTTAACTCTTCTCTTGTCATTTCTTGAGATGTATCATACTCTTTTACTGAAGCTCTTTCTTTTAAAATTTCAATCGTTTTTTGATCGATCGCCATATAGATATTTCCTCCCGTTTCTGCAAATAGTATGGTACAATAAATAAAAAAGTGAGAAACTTACTTATTGTAACTAGAGATATTTTAAATTGTATACCGATAGTTTGTCAAACATTCATGAAAAGAAAGGCTGAAATATATGGAATTCCAATTATGTCCACACATTCAGCAAGCTTTTTTACTTCTTGGCAAAAGGTGGAATGGTCTCATTATTCATGTATTGCTTGATGGTCCAAAGCGGTTTAAAGAGCTGACGGACATTATTCCCTCCATCAGTCAAAAAATGCTCGCAGAACGTTTAAAAGAGCTGGAGCAAGAAGGAATTATCGCGCGAACTGTACTCCCTGAGATACCTGTCAAAGTCATCTATTGTCTAACCGAAAAAGGGAATGCATTGAACGATGTGTTTGAAGAGGTATCGCGCTGGGCAGGGGAGTATGCTGGATCTCATGAAAAAAAGGAGCAAGCCTAGTTTCAGGTTTGCCCAAACGTTTTAACTCCTGATGAATATGCTGATGTTAGGCACATGACAAAGGAGGAGAATTGCATGTACCCTCATACTCCGTATTTTCGAGGCGGCGTCCCTGGCATTCCGCCGTATGAATCTAGAGTCCCTTTGTTTTTTTTTGGCGCTCCTTTAGTCGGCGGACTGCTTGGCGGATTTCTAGGAAGTGCGATTTTTAATTATCCCCGTCCATATTACCCGCCACCACCACCGCCTGCTCCACCACCTTATGGCGGCGGATATCCACCATATTATTAAGAAAAGAGAGTAAGCCTGCTTCCATATTAAAGCAGGCTTTTTATAATGGAATATCAATTTCAGAAATCCCCGGATCATCATGTTTTAAGAACATAATCTCCAAAATACCATCTTGATACGAAGCCTTCGTTCCTTTTCTTTTCACAGCAGCAGGGAGGACGATCTTCTTTTGTTCATTCTCTTGAGGAAAATGATCAATAAACAGCAGATTGGCTGTATGTTTGATTTTCACTTTTTCTGTGTTCGGTCGAGCAAGCTCTATTTTGACAAACACGTGATCAGTTGTCTCAAACACTTCAATATTCGGCTCGTTCTCTTTTTTGACGTCTGGCTCTCTTTTTTTTTGATGCGGAGACAGCGGATCCTGAAAGGGGAACTGAGCAGAATAATTGGAGCCGAATACACTTTCCATCACTTGGTTGACATATTGCTCAACGTCTTTAGGATCTGAATTCTTTAAGGCTTCCTTTGAAAATTGCTTTTGAAAAGGGAATAATCGGTTCCAGTCAAACATGCAAATCATCCTTTCTAAATGCCCTGAATTAGTATATGCCCATTCAACGGTAGGCGTGCTATAATATACGATAGGTTTAGAAAGGAATGGTTAGATTGAATGAACAGCAATCAAAAGGTGTTCTGTATACGGCATCATCTTTTACATTATGGGGTCTATTCCCATTATATTGGAAACTGATGGAGCATATTTCGTCAGGCGAAATTTTAGCGCACAGAATTGTTTGGTCATTTGTTTTTATGTGCTTTATCCTCCTATACCTAAAGCAAGTCCGCCCAGCAATACAGACTGTGAAGGGGCTTATGATGAATGGAAAAGCACTTTTCTCATTACTTTTATCTGCTATTTTAATTTCGGTCAACTGGTATGTGTACATTTGGGCAGTCAACCATCATCTCATGCTTGAAGCAAGTTTAGGGTATTATATTAATCCGCTTGTATCGGTTTTACTAGGCATCATTTTTTTGAAAGAACGACTGAATAAAATACAAACAATTGCGATTCTTATTGCTGCGACTGGTGTGATGATTTCAACGGTTCAGTATGGCTCATTTCCTGTCGTTGCTTTCTTATTGGCCTTTAGCTTTGGTATTTATGGATTGATAAAAAAAAGGATGAGCTTCACGAGTGCAATTGGTTTAACCATTGAAACGCTTCTTCTCGCACCGGCTGCACTTATCTTCTTATTATTCTTCTTAAAAGAACCTGTAGTCACGATGCAGCCGAGCAACTTCGGATCTCTTGGTCTCTTATTTTTTGCAGGAGTCTTTACAGCTGTGCCGCTTCTTTTATTTTCTGAAGGCGCAAAAAGAATTCCTCTTTATCAGGTTGGCATTTTGCAATACATTGCTCCGACAATTACGCTGTTCTTAGGATTATTTGTGTATCATGAACACTTATCCGCAGCGAAAATCGTGACGTTCCTATGTATTTGGTTGGCGATTTTATTGTTTACCACCTCTCAACTACGAATAAAAAAACCAGCCAATTCTCATTAAGGGAATCAGCAGTTTGCTTTTTTTTGAAGGCGGTTCATGTCATAATAAGTTGTTACCAATCTGTAGAGGTAATCACATGTCATCAGCCAATGACTAGGCTGTTAAGCATGATTATTAACTACAGCTTATCAGCTTACATACGAAAAAGCTGCGAGAATTAATTCAAAATGGAGGAAGGAACCACTCATGAAACCAATTCAAACGAAAGATGTCACAGCACATCTTGAATCGTTTTTAAATCGTCCAGTCTTCGTTCATCTTGAAACGACAACTGGTTCTTATTCAGCTCATGTGAATGAACAAAATATGACGATCGTGGCGTATATCCGCAATGCGAAAGTTATCTATTCACAGGTGAAAATAAAAGGACAAGGGCCGTACCGTGTTGGGATGAAAACAGAAGATGGCTGGATTTACGCAGAAGGATTGACCGACTATGTGTTTGATGAAAAAGACCGCCTGCTATTAGCTGGGCACCTGTCAGACGGGAAACTAGCGATCTCATTTCAAATTAGTGAAAGACCATTTCAGGTGTAGGAGAAAGGGTGACGAGAGATGAACGAACATGTACTTGTGATGCTGCCTCACCCCGACGATGAATCCTTTGGGGCCGCAGGTCTCATTGCACAAAGCAGAAAGCGCGGAATTCCAGTTACGTATGCATGCGGGACACTTGGAGAAATGGGCAGAAATATGGGTAGTCCAACATATGCTAACCGTGAGACACTACCTGAGTTAAGAAAACAAGAACTAATCAACGCATGCAAAGAAATGGATATCACGGACTTACGTATGCTTGGCCTCAGGGATAAAACATTGGAATTTGAAGATGATGAGTATTTGGCGCATGTGATGGAAAATATTATCGATGACGTCAAACCAACACTCATTGTCACGTTTTATCCAGGACACGGGGTACACCCCGATCATGATGCGACAGGAGAAGCTGTCATTCGGGCTCTTTACCGCAAGAAAAAAGAAGACCGCCCTGTCACATACTGCATGGCCATTACGAAAAATAGAGAAGAAGTACTAGGAAATGCCGATATTGTGATTGATATTACGGATGTAGCAGATATTAAATTAAATGCCCTTAGAGCGCACAGAACCCAAACAGAAGGAATGCTGAGAGAACTTGAGCAAAAGCTGAAAAACAAAGAACCAGTCGTACAAAAATGGTTAGATGAAGAAATTTTCTGGACGTATCAATGGAATGACTAAATAAAAGGCAGCTGAATTAGGTCAGTTGCTTTTTTGTATCGGTTTAAGGTGAAGTAAACGGTTTTCAATCAACCTGAGACGGATAAAGAGGACGATTGCACCAACTGCAAGTCCGGCAATGAGTCCAATCCAATACCCAAACGCTCGAAAAGAAGTATAAGTACCAATCAAGTAACCCACCGGAAGGCCGATGATCCAATAAGAAACAAAGGCGGCAATCAGGGTATAGTTCACATCTTTATAGCCGCGAAGAGCCCCTTGAATAGGAGCTGCGATCGCATCAGACAGTTGGAAAAAGATTGCATAGATCAAAAAGTGCTGTGTCATTTGTAAAACAGACGATTCAGAAGTGTATAACCCTGCGATTTCAGGTCTAAATAACAAAATAAGTGCTGCTGTACATAATGAGAATAGAATAGCCGTCCCAATTCCGATATAGCTGTAGCTTTGTGCATCTTTATACCGCATGGCACCGGCTTCAAAGCCAACGACGATCGTTAAAGTCATTGAAATACTAAGAGGTAAAATATATAAAATAGAAGCAAAGTTCATCGCTGCTTGGTGACTTGCAATCGTGATTGTATCAAAATGTCCCATTAAAAGGGTGACAGCTGCGAAGATGCTTGTTTCAAAAAAGATAGCAAACCCAATAGGTAGACCGATTTTCAGGATGTGCCCCATTCGGGAGGTGTTAAACCGAGGAAGTTTTTGAAACAAACGAAATGAAGCAAATGGTTCGGCTTTGATGACAATCCAAATACTCATGATGAAAATGGCCCAATACGTCATCGCAGATGCAAGGCCAGCTCCCGCACCTCCTAGTTTCGGAAACCCGAAATGACCAAAAATAAATAAATAATTTAAAACAAAGTTAATAGGAAGTGCTGTTAACGTAATGAACATCGTCACACGTGTTTTCCCTAATGCATCAATGAACGACCTCATCACAGAATAAGCAAAAAGCGGGATAATCCCAAAAGCAAGAAAGCTGAGAAAATGCTGGCCAATATCTTCTACGGATTGTTCAAGCCCAAGTCCTCCTAATATGAAAGGAATGCTAATCGCTCCAATGACGATTACAACGACACTTAAAAGGAAGGATAAATAAATGGCCTGAAAGACAGCCCGAGGCACGTCTTGTTTACGGCCTTCGCCCATTAGCTGTGCCACAATAGGAGTAATGGCCATTAATATACCCGCAAGTCCTGTATAAACAGGTGTCCAAATACTAGAGCCGATCGCAACACCTGCAAGGTCTACTGCACTCACCTTTCCAGACATGACTGTGTCTAAAAACGTAATAAGTGAAAGACCTGCTTGTGTGATTAAAATCGGTATCAAAATGGTTAAAAATTGTTTCAGCTTTAGTAGAATGCTATTCGTTTCTCTCATTTTAAGTTCCTCTCTGAACAGAAATAACGAGAGGAATTATATCACGCTATGTAAAAAAATCAATTCTCCGTCGGATTATTTTTTTTTGACGACTTCGTTTTTCTAAACATTTGAATATAAATAAAAGAAAGACTGACAACACCTAAAATGCTGCAAGCATATTGGATGACTTTCTGAATGGTCATATTGAGTTCACCTCCCTACAAATAGAATGTGCATAATTTGTTATTTTATGACACAAGCCAAAAAAGGAGGAAATGTCAGATGATCAATCGCACAAACGAAGAAATATTTGATGCAAATCATGATGGATGAAAGGAAAATCGTCGATTCGCTTAAACAGAAGGAAATGGACGGCATTCTTTATTAGGTAGGATGATTTTTCATTCAAGAAAAAAAGGAAATTAAGTAAAAATTCATTTGATACAGAAAAATTTGTCATGTAGAATAGAACTATGAAAGTAGCAAAGTGCTTGTTTTGACAAATTTTTAAACGTCAACTTAAAAATGTTTATAAATACAGCAAACGGCCGATAGAACTTATATGGCTTTGTTTTAGCATTTTGAGTTTGCTGCTCTAACCTATTTGTTATTGCCTAACGTCTTCATGTCGAGTAATATAATAGAAATAAAGATAAAATAGTGCAAGAGAAGCAGAACCATTAAATGCTAAACTCAAAACTAGCACAAAAGTCTTATTGAACGAAATTATGAAAGGCGGAGATTCATCTATGAAGAAAAAAGTAGTAACCGGCCTCACAGTTTCAGCGATTGCGGGCTCAGCTGTTATTGCTGCACCGGCAGAAGCACAGACGATCAAGGTGAAAAGCGGTGACTCACTTTGGAAGATTGCCGGACAGTACAATACGAGTATCTCGGAGCTTCAATCTCTTAATCAATTAAAAACGACGATGATTTTTACAGGACAAAGCTTAAAAATTCCTGGGGCAAAAAGTAGCTCGTCAAAAAGCTCAAAAGCTCCTACTACATCTAGCTATACTGTAAAGCTAGGAGATTCACTATGGCTGATTGCGAAGAATCACAAAATGTCAGTCGCAAACTTGAAAAGCTTAAACAGCTTAAACAGTGATCTGATTCGTCCTGGTCAAAAGCTGAAAGTGTCTGGAAGCACAAATACTAGCGGCAGTCAGTCATCAAATTCAAAATCTAATTCAAGCTCAAACAATGAGACAACGAACTCAAATAGTTCGTCATCAGCATCTAGTACATACAAGGTTAAATTAGGCGATTCTCTTTGGAAAATTGCGAATTCGTTAAATATGTCAATTGGTGAAATCAAGACATTGAACCAGTTAAAATCGGATATGATTTATCCAAATCAAGTATTGAAAGTCAAAGGGGCAGCTACATCTACACCAAGTCAACCGAAGGCACCTGCTAATCCAAGCAACCCGCCCTCAAGTGGAAAAACAACCTCTTACACCGTAAAATCAGGTGATTCATTATGGAAGATTGCGAATCAGTTTAATGTGCAGGTTCAATCCATTCGTACAGCAAACAGCCTGAAAAGTGATGTACTTAGAATTGGACAAGTGTTAAAAATTAACGGAACGGCTTCTGGTTCTACGTCTAACGGGGCAACTAGTCCGACCGACAACAACAAAACCAATGTTCCAATGAATGCAAAAATCACGACGATGATTCAAGAAGGTAAAAAGCTAACAGGAGTTCCTTATAGATGGGGCGGCAATACACCTGCTGGCTTTGACTGTAGTGGCTTTGTTTACTATCTCATAAATAAGGTTTCATCTGTATCGAGATTGAGCACAGCGGGCTACTGGAATATGATGACGCCTGTTAGCACCCCACAAGTTGGAGACTTTGTCTATTTCACAACATACAAAGCGGGTCCTTCTCACATGGGACTATACCTTGGTGGAGGAGATTTCCTTCATGCAAGTGACAGCGGAGTAGGTATTTCTAATTTAAGTAACCCATATTGGAAAAAAGCCTATCTCGGTGCGAAACGTTTCTTCTAAAAAAAAGCCGAAATTGAAGTGCACCCCAAATATTAGACACAGTCTAACATTTGGAGGTGCTTTTCTTTGGCTAAATTTACAATTGAAGATAAAATCAAAGCGGTAAAACGATACCTCATTGATCGTGAGAGCTTGCTTAGAATTGCAAAACAGATTGGCGTGAACAAAAGTATACTTCAATATTGGGTCAGAAAGTATCAATATCATGGCGAAAAAGCTTTTTCAAAGTCATATACAAATTATCCAGTCCGATAT